>CAZSLG010000029.1:0-8739 GCA_964607745.1 uncultured Gammaproteobacteria bacterium
TTGGGGTATTGGGCCAGAATTTGGGAACGGAAGAATTCAAGATTGGAAGTAGGGACGACAAAATAAAAGTGAAGTTGGCCGGCTGTTAGCACAATTTCCAGCGAAGCGATGGTAGTTTTTTTGCCTAAAATTAGGTCAAAGAAACTGTTTTTGCCGGCCTGGACGAAATTGGAAAGAAGCGAGGACATGGATTCGACGGTGTATTCGTTCTCCTGTGGCAGGCGGACTTCGAGGAAAATAAAGGCAGAGACTTCGGGCATAGATAGATTATATCGGAAATTTTGGTAATAGGTGATTACATATTATGGGACTTGATATTTGGGTAACAGATAAGTATAATAAAAATCACCTTCTTTAACTTTGTGAGATATATTGCATCTTTAAGAGGTTGAGAAGGTGTACCTTAACAACCTGCAAAACATAAAGGTCGCCGACGCGAGAGCTTTGGCGGACCGGGGGTGAAACCCGAAGAAAAGATGGTCAAAAGAAGGCTGTTTTTTCTTTGGGTTTCACTCTGTTGAGTGAATTAAAAATAGCCCAAAAGAAAGGAAGAAAAAGGAAAAATTGCAAGTATGATGTTTTGTTTTTGCGCAAAAGACAGAATTCAAATCAAACATCGGAGAATAAAAAAAATGGCACTCAAAGGCAAATGGAACAATGGACAGAAAGTAGTCTTTCCCCAACCGAAACGAGTCGTTTCAGTGAAACCAGGCGCTACCGCGTCGACACCCGCAGCGGGTGCTGCGAATGAGAGCCGGCCTTGGCAAACGGCCCATGGGCACGACCGTGTGATTGACCATCGACAAGTGGCCGCTGTCGCCCAGCAGCAATTCAATCGCGTAACCTTTGGGCTCGAGGAGGCGGCCGAGCAAGATTGATTGAGAAAGGGGGTGGGCTATCACAGCCACCCCAACCCGGCGCGGGGGACCCGCCAAAAGCTTCGCAATTAGGCGGGCAGGCAAAAAAAAACAAAAACACTCCACTTTCGCTCCGCAGTGCGGAGAAAAAAATGTTTTGCAGGGGATTTAAATAATTTACAATTATCAATTACGAATTACGAGTTAATGAAGAGGTAAAATAGGGTATGACGAGAGCGGAACAACCAGAGTTGCCTGTACTTTTAGATTTATCGGTAGTAACAGATGAAACGGAACATCTAACTTCTAAAGGGAAGAAAAAGAGTAGGGGTGGACCGCCACAAACAACCCGGGAGGAAAGAGTGGAAATGAGAAAAAATAAAGGGAGTAGGGGTTCAGCTAAACCTGGAGCTCATTTGGACAGAGTTGATATTGGGGGATAGAAGAAAAAGGGTTTAGAGAAAATTTAGTATTGGTTGTCTTATAACTATTTTTATCTGTATTGTTTTTTACATACTGATGATGTATATTATCCCATGTTCACAAAAGTAGCAAAGCGCTACAAAAGAGAACATATACGAGACTCTAAAATAGGCTGTGTCTAACGGCCGAACTTAGAGCCTTTTTGGTTTTTATGGGGCGAGTGATGAAAATGCGTAGTCCTATAGAAGCACATTAACAAGAACGAAGGAAAATATTTAAAAAAGATCACGTGCAGCAGAGAGGGAGGCTTGGCCTCCTTGTCTCATGCATGTGATCTGAAAAACTGTAGCTCAACAACCAAAATCCGTTTTTTTTCAAACCCCCAAAGGAGGTTTCCATGTGCGCGTCAAGCAAATGCAAAAGCACGCTATGGATTCTCCTCCTAGCGTTGCTTATCATCTTTGCCATAGTGCCGCAACAGGCACAGGCTCAAGGAGTGTATGCAGAGTACCCACTCTCTCGAGGTAATTCAAACTATGAGGCCAACATGGCTCTGGTTCTGGAGAGATTGGGGAATGGATCAAATTCGTGGATTATACCTGCCAGGACTATTGTTTCATACAATGAGACTGCGGGAGATTTCACGAATGCTACAGGGTACTACACGGTCTATGGGATTCCGGGTGCGGGGGCTTGCGATGTGGCAACTTGGTTTTTCCATGTTGCCAGTGAATATTCAGGCGGGCTACTTGTCGCCAGTGGACATACATCGTCAGGCTATTCGAACTTGGATCATCCCCAGATTCCGGGTGTACCGTTGCCAGCCGTTACCATATGGAATCCCGGGAAGGATCTCACTATCACCAATAACAACGATTTTGACGTTATTATCAGGTGGGATCTAGCCGTAACACCGGGATACGTTCGGTTTTGGGTAGAAACATCATCCGGCACAGCACTAACGTGGCCGACCCTACCAACCCTTCCAGAGGTAACTTCACCAGAGACTCCAGATGTGCATGTGCCCGAACAGCCGCAAGGCTCAACGAATCCACTTCAACAGTGGATAACGAGCTGGATCACTAATGCGACCGAACAAGTCACAAAGGTGATTGTCGATGAGGCGGTAAAACGGCTCATGCCTTGGATTCTGGCGATTATCGGTATCTTGGTAGCCATTTTTGTGGTTTTGCTCATCAAAAGACCCGAGAAGGCGGCCAAGGTGGTAACGTGGGTGGCACGTAGTGGATCGCTTAACAAACAAGCCATGAAGCTGGGGATTAAAACAGGCATAGAATGGTGGTTGTTTACAACCGTCGTCTGTATCTACCTGTTTCCTCAACTCCAGAAGATATTACGTGATGGCTTGATTTATTGGTTGAATACCACTACGACTGTGTCAAACATCACGATCGCTGTTCTTGTTCTTGTATTCCTCCTCAACTGGTGGATGCGTTCTTGGTTCAATGCCAAGTCCATCATTGATAGGGGAGGGTACTACGTAGTGACGAAGAAGAAAAAAGGGTGGTTCAAGTGGGTGGCGTATGTCGCCATCTCGATCGTCGTCATTGTCACTATCGTGATGTCGTTGGGGCAACCCATTGTAGCCAGTGGAAATCTCAGTCCCGTTTTCAACCTGACCCCGGTGGGTAAGGTGTGGAGCGATGAGATTCTTCGCTGGTCTGCTGTGGAAGGAATAGATCCCAACATCACAGCAACTGTTATGCAGATTGAGTCGTGTGGCAATCAACATGCACACGCAGGAGAGCCTGACCGTGACCAAGGTCTTTTCCAGCTTAACCCCAAGTATTTCACTGGAAATTTGCAAGATCCAGAGGAAAATGCCCGCCAAGGGGTGCAGTACATCGCTTCCCGGCTTCGTGCCTCAGGAGGAAATGTGGCTGCTGCCTTGGCAGGATACAATGGGGGCCCGAGTGCTCTTGACTGGTTCCTTGGAAAGATCACGAGGGATCGGTATATCCAGCGGCTTGTTGATGCTGGATGGACGCAGGAAAGCGCTGTTGAAAAAGCGTCCGTAGTTGAGCACTACGTCACACTCGGAACCGCCGTTTATAATGGCGCTCTCCGGAATGATCCCACTGCACTTGAGCCATTCCTGGCCTCAGGTTCGATGTGCAGAGCAGCGGCTGAAGAAAATGGTCTTTCCTGGCCATTTCCAACCCCCACCGCTACACCTACTCCATAGGAGGTACGGCAAAAAGAGATATCCAGAATGTACGTTCAAAAATCATATCCTAACTAGAAGAAAGAAGAGGTAAATACTATGCAAAGCTTTCTGAATGAATTAGGGATTTTGGGCCAATGGCTGCTCTGGCTCATCCAGCATCCCGGTATAGTGCTGATCGTGATCCTCGGCCTGTTCATCGTTGTCAAGTTGTGGGGCATGGCTGTCTCATGGGTCTCTATCGGCAAGGGCTGGTTTGCGGCGTTCTTCTGGACGGTGGTTGTGTTCTTCGTCCTGCTGTTTGCGTTCGGTATGTTGGTGCGGTATGTACCGGCCATAGGTCAATGGTATATAAATCAGGCCAAAGTTGGTCTGGAAACCGTGACCGTTCCAAATCCGCCCGGCGTGCCTAATGCTGCGACTTCCACAACTGTTCCAGTCTACAATGCAGCGACACCCACCCAGACCAGTGGTTCGTCCACTTTCGGCCAACCCGGGACTTATGTGGTGAACTACAGCACCGGCTCGGCGACGCTGAGAAATGCGTGTGCCAGCACCGCCACCTCTCTGGGAGAATTGCCAAATGGCACCGTGGTCACGGTGACCCAATTCGTGCAGAGTAACTGTGTGGAGGGAGTCTGCCAACGGGCAATGATCGCCCCTTTGGCCGGATACCCTTCCGGCGGCTGTTTGCATGCGGTTGTGTTGAAGTTGCCGTAGCAACAGCCCGAAAAATCGAAGAGATGACGTCGCGGTCTGACCGCAATATGACCGCGACGTCTATTCTCGCCCTTCGTTCTAAAAACTACGCCATGTGCAAAAATCTCCCCATTAGGGGAGACAAGTGCATGTGGCGTGGTTAGGATTTAACTTAATAGACTATAAGATGACTAACAGAACATCTTTATGGTGTTTTTTAAGTAACAGTTTATGGTATTGTTCGTATAAATTAAAATAATATAGTTTATACAAACAATATTATAAGTTTATAAATATAAATATGTTAGGAAAAAATAATCCGATGGAACGGATGAAGCAAAATTGGGGTGGTGGGGGTGCCTTAAAAAAGGAGACACCACCAACTACACCTGGAACAGCAGAAGTGTTAATTCCAGCCGATATTGCAAAGTTAGCTATTTTTGGAGCTGCATCTAGAGCGGATGCTGAAGGTTATGCTGCCGGAGTTGAAGACACACATAGGGCAATGGCAGAACAGAAACCTAGTTTAATGAAACGGATTGGCCAAGCTTTGACCATACCGGATAATTTACTTGAGTCGGAAAGGCCAGCGATACTACGCCCAAGAGATCCGGACACAAATCCCGATATGTTTGATGAAGCCGGAAAAAAACTAAAAGAAAGTGGAAAAAAAGCCAAGATTAGGATAGGTGAGGCTTGGGCTGAGAGTAGACGAAAAAGAAACGAAAAAAAACAAACCAAAAAGGATAAGGAGGCTGTTAGTTAACACTTAACGCCTAATAAAAAGAACTAATTATTTAAAAAATTATGCCAACACCACAACAAATAGAAGGTTTTCGTAAAAACTTTGGTGGTAAAGGTGCCTATACCGAGAGTGTGGCTGATGATCCAATGGAGAGAATGAGGCAGAGTTGGGGGCAGAAAAAAATGCTTCCCGGCCCAGTGCTTCGTCAGGAGATGAATATGGGGGAGGCTTGGGCTCGTGTTGGAGGGACATGGTTATTAACCCGTGAGACCAGAGCGACAGAATCAGCAATGGATCGGGTCACGGAAGGGGTTATCCGGAGAGTTCAAAGACTATCAGGCGGTGTCCCAATATTGCTTCCTCAAGAAGAAGAGATAGCGAGGGAAGTTCAGGAAATTGAGCGTCGTTATCAATTTGTAACTCCATACCCTGATGATGGCGGGCCAGTCGGCTTGTTTGATATGGATGAAAAAATAGATTCAACTGCAAGAGATTTAGCTAGGAAAGCGGAACATGGTGAACTAGACAGTGAGTATCCTCCTACTGACGAAGAACGGGCTGTGTCCAGGGCTTTGTGGATGAATGTTGGTTTTGTGCCACCACCAGCATTGCAAAAACAACTTCGGGAACAGGTTTTTGGTAGTGCTGCCGACGTGGCTACTAAGCTTGAAGGGGGGCATTTAGCTGAAATGAAGGAGGCGGTGCAGGCGAACATTTTTAGAATTGCCGAACAAAAAAATCCGAGCCATCAGTTTATAGTTGATCCGGTTACTGACTGGATTCTTCTGTCACCGGAGGAAAAAGAGAGTTTGGGAGATACCACCTGGGGCTTAACCGGCACTGATCTGGTTGTAAGTAGGTTGAAAAAGGGAGATGAACCGGATGTGATGCGTATTCCGTTGGCACAATTAGGACACCGGAGAAATACTCCTTGGTTGCTGGAGTTAGGATTTGTGGATGCAGTCGATTCGTTACGACACTCAGTGGGGGATTTGCTGAGACCTCGGGTTCAGCAAATTGTGAATGATCGGATAGGGGGAACGGTAAATATATTGTCGAGTGGTTCAGAACCAGGAATGCCTTTTTCGGAATTAATGGTTCGTAATCCTGACCATACGATAGAACGACTTGATCATTTGGCAAAGGTGGTGGCGGGAAACTATGATATGTTGGAATTGATGACTCAACGACTTCGGGGAGTTGACGGGAGAATGCCGCAAATTATTCGTCCAAACATTGTTATTGCTCAACTACCAGATAGAACTGTAATGGATTTACCAATATCGTTAGTTGCAGGAAGGAGACGTAATATCGCACAGGAATGGCACGACATGATCCAATTGCGAAATGATGCACTTCGGATTATTAACGACATGGATCGGGCAGCAAGTCAGCCGACAATAAGAAACGGTAGAACGATACCGGCAAGAATTGATCCGACAAAAAGTGGGCCGGATCGTTTTTTAGAAAGTGCTCACAGGGGAGTGGTTATGAGTCGAGTTCGACAAATTAGACTGATCGAGGAAAGGATGCGAAAACTAAGGCAGAAAGATGCCGGTTTACCCCCTAGTATTAGTTTCTTTGATAACAGACCCCTATGATTTTAAGTGTTGGCTTCTACCACTCAGAGCATTAGTAAATAAGCTGTTTTGGTTGGTGATTGGATGATATAATTTCTCTGCTCTTTATCAATCTATTTTCCCCTGTAGCCCCGCCTGCAAAAGCTGACGCTTTAGCGTCTGCGGGCAGGTCAGTCGGTTATTTGGGAAATTTTTTATTCCCCTGTAGCTCAGTGGTAGAGCGCTCGCCTGTTAAGCGATTGGTCGTAGGTTCAAGTCCTACCGGGGGAGCAATGAGTTTTTGTTCTAAAGATACGCCAAATATGTTTATATGGAATGGTTAAATAAGGGGATTGTTGAGTGATGATTTGAAGTTTTTGATTAAAAATTTCTCTTTCTTAATCAATCTATTCATGATAGTATTTTGCTAGATATAAAATTAAAAGTTTAGTAATTTTATGGAAGAAAAAATGAATTTTGGTGGTTTAGTTCCGTTATTAGGTGTTGAACTACCAGGTTCGGGCAAGGTTACTGAATTAGATGATGAGCAAAGAGAAAAATTGGCAGCACAGTTTGCACCATTTTTGGCAGGAGCTGCAGAAACATTAAAAAAGCTAGGAATTGGTGATGATAGTCCGATGGTTCATCTGCTCAAGGGTGATTTAGAAGGAGAAGGTCATTATGTAGGTTTTGGGCAACATGGTGGTAATTTTGTTTTACTTAGTGATGAAATCAAGGGTGAGGAGGGGTCGAAGGGTCGAGGAATTGTTTGGTTTGAGGGTGATCAATATTTTACAGTTAGTAGTACCTATCAAAACCCAGACGGATCTGGTGGCTGTAATTATAAGGTGGAAATTCCTTTTGACAGGAGTGATGTAAGGGTTGATTTTTACGGACAAGAGTAAAGGTAGGGTGTCGAGATTTGTATTACCATATTTTTAAAGTAGTTTTTTACCCACTCTCTTATCCGAGCACTATCTCGACAGGGGAGCTGGGATAGACAAAGTACTTGACACAGTTCTTCAAATATTGTAACCTGGTGGTGTAACTTATTTACACTGTAGTGTCATATGGGTTTTATAAAAGACTTTTTTAAATCAAAAAGAAGCACCCAGACTGTTTTTGGTTTTTCTGATTTAAGTAATGCTGTCGAAGGATATACTGGTCCGAAGTTAAGGTCGGCGTTGAAATATGCTATGCAAAAAGATGATATTTTTAGAGTATCAAAGGGAATTTATTCATTATCAAAAAATTATTCCCGTTTAGAGTTTGCTAATAAATATCGTAGCCCTTCGTATATTAGTCTATATTCAATTTTGCAAAAAGAGGGGATTGTTTTTCAGCCATATTCTGCAATATATATCATTTCAAATAGATCAAAAGAAATTGAAATAGATGGTCAGAAATATATTTATCGGAAGATAAAAGATAGTATTTTGTTAAATACATTGGGGGTTAAAAATGAGAATGGTGTTCAGGTGGCTTGTACTGAAAGGGCAGTTTGTGACAAATTGTATTTGGATGGAGATGAATATTTTGATAATTTGAGAAGTATTAATTGGGAATTAATGGGTCAATTAAATGATGAGGTTTATAGTAACAATAAAACTATTTCTAATTTTATAAATCAAAATAAATTATGAAAGCATTGGATATCACCTTACATAAGACAAATTTAACCAATATTTTGATAGATATTTATAAAAATAGTTATTTGAGTTCATTATTGGGATTTAAGGGGGGAACGGCGGCGTTACTTTTTTATAAATTGCCTAGATTTTCGGTTGATTTGGATTTTGATTTGACTGTTGATCTGAAAAAAGATTTGCCTGAATTAAAAGAATTTATGGAAAAAATGTCGGTTTTGTTGTCGGTTAAATTTGAGATAAAGGACCAAAGTACAAAATATAATACTTTATTTTGGTTAGTTAGCTATGGCACAGGTTTGGCCAACATAAAGGTGGAAGTTTCCACTCGGGATAATCCATTTAATCATTATAATATGGTTCCATTTTATGGAACGACGATTAAGGTGATTGATTTGAAAGATATGATGGCCCATAAGCTGGTAGCGGTGACAGAAAGGGGGAGTTTGGCAAACAGGGATTTATTTGATATTCATTATTTTTTGGGCTTACCCGACGCTTCACAAATTAATTATCAAATAATCAAACATCGAACCGGAAAAAATCCAAAAGAATTTTACTCGTTTTTGTTGAAATATTTGGACAAAATAAATTCAAAAAATATATTATCCGGTTTAGGTGAAGT
>CAZSLG010000030.1:0-8471 GCA_964607745.1 uncultured Gammaproteobacteria bacterium
CTGAAGAAGCGGATTGGTCAGATCAATAGACACTAACTGGTCTGGTCGAGAGACGGTTAAGTGTTGAGGATCTACCAATAGAATAGAAAACGCTTCACGGTCCGTCGCTTCTCCCAAGTAGTTGTCGGTGAGGGTTTTTGTTTCTGTGGGATGGAACTCCAAAGCCTTTGTAGTTTCTGTCAATTGCAATTGAGGTTCCTGATCCATAAAAAATAATAACATCGACGGGAAGTGTATAAGTAAAATTTGATTGGATTCGTATCATAAGTTGCTATTTGACAGTTACAGGGGTGGTGGGTATGATGGAAGTCACACGCTAGGAATAGCGTAAACTATGAATTGTCCATATTGTCGGCACGATGAATCAAATGTACTGGAATCCAGGGATGCCCTGGAGGGGCAGGCAACCCGCCGCCGCCGGGAATGTGTTAAATGCGGCAAGCGTTTTACCTCCTATGAACGGGTGGCCAATATTGAATTAAAAGTAGTCAAGAAAGATGGCCGAATTGAGGATTATTCCCGGGAAAAATTAGAAAGATGCCTGGAGAAAGCTTGTTGGAAGCTATCAATAACGGAAAGAGAAAGAATGGTAGAAGAAATTGAATTGAAACTTTTGAATTGGGAGAGTGTAGAAATCCCCAGTCGAGAAATCGGCAAAATGGTAATGGACAAATTAAAGGATATTGACCCGGTGGCTTATATTCGTTTTGCCACAATATATTTGGACATAAAAAATGTAAATGATTTTGAAAAATTAGTGACTGATTACAAAAAGGATTCAAAGTAATGGAAGATATTGTTAACCGACAATTTAGTGACTTAATGGAGCCGGAGTTGTCAGACAATGCCCGGTATATTGCCGAGACAAGATACGGGATGAAGGGTGAAGGAGGAGAGAGATTGGAGAAAGTAAAGGATATTTTTTGGCGGGTGGCCAGCAGTGTGGCCAAAGGAGACTTGGCTTTTGATAAATCCGCCTCCGCTGAAGTTTTGGCGGACAAGCAAGCAAAAAAGTTTTATCAGCTTTTAGCCGAGCAAAAGTTTATGCCCAATACCCCCTGTTTGGTTAATGCCGGCAAAAAACATCAACAAATGTCGGCCTGTTTTGTGCTGCCGATTGAGGATTCGATGGAGTCAATTCTGACAACCCTAAAGGATATGGCCATGATTCACAAAAGCGGAGGGGGAACCGGTTTTTCCTTTTCCCAGCTGCGACCAAGCGGGGACTTTATTGCCAGTTCCGGGGGAACGACAGTGGGGCCGGTGTCGTTTATGCAGGCTTATAACGACGTTACTTCCCAAATAAAACAAGGCGGAGTCAGACGGGGGGCCAATATGGGGATGTTATCGATTGAGCATCCGGATGTTCTGCGGTTTGCGGTGGTGAAACTGGATGAATATTCTCTGACTAATTTTAATATATCGCTTGGGGTTACCAATAAATTTATGGATCAACTGGAGTCTGATAAGAAGTTTGTGGCCGATGATAGTATTCCGGAGGAGATTGTCGAAGAAATCAGATTAGCTGAAGCAAACCGGGATGTAGATATAAGACTGCGGGAGATTGAGGAGCAAACTCAAAAGCTTTACGAATGGGCGAGGGCAATAAATAAGGATGAGGGATATGAATTAATAAATCCGCGAACCGGTCAGGTAACGATGAAATTAAACGCTTATAAAGTTTTTAATTTAGTAACTAGGCTAGCTTGGCAATACGGTGACCCGGGATTGGTGTTTATTGACCGGATGAACGAAGAAAGAAGCAATCCGGTGCCAAAAATGGGAAGAATCGAGGCAACCAACCCTTGCGGTGAACAGCCATTATTGCCTTATGATGCCTGTAATTTGGGGTCAATAAATTTATCAAGATTTGTAATAAAGGAAAGGGATTTGGATTGGCCAGAACTGGCCAGGGCGGTGCGGGAGGCGGTGCATTTTTTGGACAATATTGTGGAAATAAATGAGTTTCCGGTAGTCAAAATCCGGGAGATGGTAAATAAAACCAGAAGAATCGGGTTGGGAGTGATGGGATTTGCCGACATGTTGTTTAAATTGGGGGTCCGGTATGATTCGGAGACTGGGGTGGTGTGGGCAGAAAAGGTGATGAAATTTGTAGATACTGAAGCTAAAAAAGCCACAGTTGAGTTGGGGAGTCAGAGGGGGGTTTTTGAGGCTTGGGGGGAGAGTGTTTATGGCGGGAGTGAGTATCGCCCCAGAAATATGTCCCTAACCACAATTGCTCCGACCGGAACGATTTCGGTGGTGGCAGATGCCAGCAGCGGAATTGAGCCGTTATTTTCTTTGGGTTATCAAAAAAATACAGTCGAGGGAAAAGTGTTACAGGTGATGAATCCGGTATTTATTGAGGAGTTGAAAAAGAGAAATATTTATTCCGAACAGCTTTTGGATAAAGTGATAAAAAATGGCGGAAAAATTGCGGAAATTAGAGAAATTCCGGAAGAAGTTAAGGAAATATTCCGGACAGCTTTGGAAATCAGTCCGGAGTGGCATGTCCGGATTCAGGCGGCGTTTCAAAAATATACGGATAATGCGGTTAGTAAGACTATTAATTTTCCCAAAGAAGCCACGGTGGATGAAGTAAGAAAAGCCTATTTACTGGCATATTCGTTGGGGACAAAAGGAGTTACCATATACAGAAGCGGCAGTCGGGAAAAGGAAGTTATTCAGCAGGTTAAGTCGAAAAAGTTGATAGTTCCGGTAAAAAAACCAACACCGGAAGCGGCGAGGGGAGTGAGGTTGAGGAAACCCTGTGATGCCGGCAGAGTTTATACTTCAGTTTTTTTTGAAGAAGGCAATGGGCCGGTAGAGGTGTTTGTGAATTTAGGGAAAAGCGGTGGCTATATGGCCGGGTCGGCCGAAGTAACCGGAAGATTGGCGTCACTGTCACTTAAATACGGGGCGACGTTGGAGGAAGTGGCAGAGGAGTTGGTGGGGATCTCCTGCGGTCAAAGAATAGGATTTGGCAATGGAACGGTTTTGAGTATGTTTGATGCGGTGGGGAAGTCACTTTTGGAAATTTCCCGGGGAGAACAGCTGGATTTATTTCAGGAAGAGAAACAGAAATTGGTGGTACCGAAAGTAAACGGAAAGCAACAGAATTTAATTAATGAGACGAGAATTAAACAGACCGATTTGGAAAGTAAATTTTCAGCTTGCCCCGATTGCGGCAGCCCGCTTTATGCCGAGGAGGGGTGTTATAAATGTTCAAATAATTTTTGCGGGTATAGTAAATGCTCATGATTTCAACAAAAACAGGCGATAAAGGCTGGACGGGTTTCGGAGGAAAGAGAGTGAGAAAAGACAGTCCGATAATTGAGGCGTTGGGGGCTTTGGATGAAGCCCAAGCGGTGCTGGGGGGATTGGGTTTAGAAGAAATTCAGGGGGATTTATATCAAATAATGGCACTAAAATTTAATAAAAAAAGAATTTTAGATTTGGAAAGTAAAATAAAAATATTAGAAGGGGAATTGGAGCCGGTTGATAAATTTATTATTTTTCAAAAAACAGAAGCTGTTTATTTAAATTGGGTGAGGACAATAATCAGAAGGGCAGAGCGGAAGGTAATGGTTTGGAAAAACAATAAGGATATACTAGTCTATTTAAACAGGTTGTCTGATTTTATTTATTTAAAAGCCAGAAAAGCCGAAGAAAAATAGTTCATTGGTGAATTGGGTGTAATTCCCAAACAGGGCCGCTACGGTTATAGTCCGAACCCAAAAATCTTACGAGCGCTAAGTAATATGTTAAAAGAATTAGACAAGAGACTAAATTTTGATCCGGTAAATGAGGTTGGCTATTTAAGGCGGTTTGGAAGGGAACTAAGAAGACAGCAACTAGGAAGAGAGATTGGAACATCACTAGCCGAATTATTTTTAAGCGAACACAGTCATGAGTATCAGTTGGTAGACGATCAAATTTGTGATGTAGCCACCGGTATTCCAATAAGATCTCTAAGTAACGAAGGGGAATCAGAAGAAAGAATTGAGAAGATGATTTTGGGTGGGGCGGAAATAGTGGTTAATGTCAGTCCAAAAAATAAAGAATTGAGTTATTTTGACGATGTGGTGGATATTTGGAAAGTGGAAGATGGTGGAAGAATAAACTTGTTTCGGTTTAAAGTTGACATGAGTGAAGCCGAATTAGCAAGTTTCGACAAGTTGATGGGCGGAGAAGTGAAAGAATTCCGGTTGGTGGAAGTAGTGGCGATGTTGAATTTGTCCAAAGCGAGAGACGGGGTATCAATCGGAAAAATTATGACAGTCGCCAAAGAATTGGTGGCCAGTTTTGAGAGGAACTATGGCGAAAAATTATTTTTAGATGCGGAACTAATTACCCGACTGTATGTGGCGGTTAGATTGGAAGTAGAGAGAAAGCGGGAAGAGTGTCCTGTAATTGAAAGAGAGGTGGTGGTTGATCCGTTTAGAATACAGCAGTATTTGTATGGGGAGTTGAAGACTGTGACAGTGGTTGGAGGAGGGTGCGGTGGTTCAAGTTTATCGGGAGAATTTGGGCAGGGGATAATAATAGTTAAAACTGCCGATGGTTTGACTTTTAAGGTGGGGAGTACGGAAGGGTTGAGTTTTTGTCCTAAATGCGGTTGTTTTTACTCAGGTGACAAATGTCCGATTTGTAATTAGGGTTGATTGTAAATACTATTTTTGGGATTGTAGCGGATATATAGTCGATATTTTTCAAGTTCAATTTTATGGCGAATAATATGTTCATAATAATTTCGATGCCAGATTTGTTGTTGAGCTTCTTTGGCGGAATTCATTTTAAAATAACCGATGATTTTAGGGAGAAGTTGACGTTTTTCGATGGTGGGCGATTCGTGAATCGCCCTTACACAAAAGAGGCCACTGATAAGGATGATTAAATGAACATGGTTGGGCATTATTTGACAGGAATCTATTGATACAGAAGGAAACTTTATGGGAACATTTTGAAGCCATTTTTGGAGAATTTTTCCAATTTGATTGGGAATAAAATCAGCTTTGATAATTTTCCCGAATAGTAATTGATGTTTATGAGAGTCAATGGTTACGAAATAATATCCGGGTTGAGAATAGTTACGATGATATAGACGAATGGAATGTCTTTTGTTTTCCATTGGTGTAAGGGCGAATCATGATTCGCCCAATAAAGAGTTGAATACTATTGAATGATTGTATAAGATTTATTCATGAAGAAAATAATAGTATTGGTCGTGGTAATCCTTTTTGGAATCTATTTATTACCAAAAATGGATTGGGGAAAGATGAGATGGCAGCCGACGGAGTCGGTGACAGTGAGCGGTGAAGCTAAAACGGTATTAAAAAATCAAATTTCTTCGTTTACAGCCGGGGTGGATGCAGTAGCTGACAAAAAAGACGATGCGGCCAAAGAAGTAAACAGCAAAATGGAAGCGTTGATTAAGGCAGTTAAGGGTTTTGGAATAAAAGCAGAGGATGTTAAGACCCAGAGCCTAAGTTATTACCAAAGTGAAGAGACTTATTGGGATAACGGAGTGCAAAAATCGCGCAAGGGTCAGTGGCGGGTGAGCAGTTCGGTGGAAATTACTTTACGGGAGGTTGACCGGGCTTCGGCTCTAGCGGATTTGTTGGCAGGAAGTGGGGCGACCAATGTTTATGGTCCCAATTTTCAATTTGATGACACTTCGGAGGCGGAAAAGGAATTGTTTGATAAGGCAATATCAGACGCTAAAGATAAGGCAGAAATAATGGCTAAGTCGTCGGGAAGAAAGTTGGGTAGGGTGATTTCGGTGAGTGAGGGGTTAGCCACCAATAATTATTATCCGATGTATTCCACCCGAGGAGCCGAGGGTGGCGGCGGAGCACCGATGGAGACGGGTAGCGGGACAGTGAGCCAGACAGTAACGGTAGTATTTGAATTGAGATAAAAAAGAGAGAAATTTGACTGGCTTTATCTCAGTTTACAGAGAAGGTTTTTAGGTTCAGAATCGGGCTATGAGTAAATTACAGCTGATTTCGGGAAGTTCAAGCCGGGAATTGGCAGAAAAAATTTCGACCAGGTTAAAAATATCTTTAACCACCATAGAAGATAAACGTTTTGCTGATGGGGAAATATATATCCGGATTAAGGGAAAAGTCAGGGGTGATGATATTTTTGTGATTCAGAGTTTAGGTCAACCGACTAACGATAATCTAATGGAGCTATTAATAATTATTGACGCGCTGAAGCGGGCGTCAGTGGGAAGAATCAATCTGATTTGTCCTTATTTATGCTATTCCAGGCAGGATCGGAAAGCAGAGTCAAGGGAACCGATTACAGCCAAGTTGGTGGCGGATATAATATCAGTGGCCGGAGCGGGCAGAATGGTGACGGTAGATTTACACGCTGACCAAATTCAGGGTTTTTACAACATTCCGGTTGATCATTTCGTGGGGTACCCTCTATTTGCTAAATATATAAGAAAACATTATGGTAGAAAAAATTTAGTAGTAGTGGCACCGGATGTGGGGGGAACCAAGATGGCTAACAAAATGGCGGATTTACTGGGAGCGAGACTGGCGATAATTAATAAAGTCAGGCGGGGACATGACGAAAACGAAGTAGCAACGGTAGTGGGTGAAGTGGAAAATAAAATGGCGGTGATAATCGATGATGTAATTAGCACCGGAGGAACGGTGATTAAAGCAGCGAAAATGGTAAAAAAGTTGGGGGCAACGGGAGTAATAATTTGTGCAACTCATGCCATGTTTTCAGCAGAAACTGCCAAGAAATTAGAAACAAGTGAAGCCAGCCGAATACTTTTAACTGATACAATTTCGATTCCGCCGGAAAATATCTTTCCCAAAATGGAGGTGATTTCGGTAGCACCACTTTTGGCTAAAATCATTCGGCGGATTCACTTAAATAGATCATTGGGAGAGTTGTTTAGATGGGAAGACAAGAAAAAAGTGTTGTAGGGTATAAAATAAGAGTGTATGGATAAGATTTTTGATCTGATAAAAAAAGAAGAGGAGAGACAAAAAACAGAAGTGCAGTTAATTCCGAGTGAAAATTTTATTTCGGAAAACGTCAAAAAGGCACTGGGCAGTTGTCTCTCCAATAAATATGCCGAAGGGTACTCTGGGAAGCGCTATTATCAAGGGAACAGAGTAATGGATCAAATCGAGTCAGAGTGTCAAAAACGGGCATTGGAGGTATTTGATTTAAACGAAAATATTTGGGGAGTAAATGTTCAGCCACACTCAGGCTGTGAGGCAAATTTGGCGGTGTACAACGGGTTGCTGGACCCCGGGGATAAAATAATGGCCATGTTTTTGCCTGATGGCGGTCACTTGTCGCATGGTTGACACACGGATAAGAAAGTTACTTTGGTCAGTAAAATTTATGAAGTGGAATTTTATAAAGTGAACCCCGAAACTGAAGTTTTTGATTATGGTCAAATAAAAAAACAAGCAGAAATATTTCGACCAAAATTAATTATTTCCGGAGGAACGGCATATCCGAGAGAAATCGATTATAAAAAAATGGGTGAAATAGCTGAGGCAGTGGGGGCATATTACCTGGCTGATGTATCTCATGAGGCCGGGCTAATTGCCGGGAAAGTTTTGTCAAGTCCATGGTTGGCGGCGGACGTGGTGACCATGACTACCCATAAAACCCTAAGAGGTCCGCGGGGAGCAATGATTTTTGCTAAAAGAACCTTGATAGAAGCAATAAATAAATCAGTCTTTCCGGGGTTACAGGGTGGCCCACACATGCAAACAATTGCGGCCATAGCGGTGGCTTTGGCGGAAACCCAAACGGAGGAATTTAGAAAATATGCAGGGCAGGTGGTGAAAAATGCCAAGAAACTGGCAGAAATTTTGACGAGTGAGGGGTTGAGAGTGATTTCGGGGGGGACCGATAAACATTTAGTTTTGGTTGATGTGGGGGTGGGAAAAGGTAAGGAGGTAGCAGAAAAACTGGAAGAGGAAGGAATCGTGGTTAATGCTAATACAATTCCGGGGGAAAAAGGGAGTCCGTTTAAGCCGTCGGGGATTCGGTTGGGGTCTCCGGCAATGACGACGAGGGGTTGGGAGGAGGAAGAGTTTAGGGAAATTGGGAAAAAGATAGCCAAAATTATTAGATCAATTGGCTGAAGTCAGCGGCCTGACCATTGAGGGTGTTTTTGATGATTCGTTTGAGAATTTCTTCAAAGGAAATATCGTAGAGTTTAAGAATATTACCGATGGCGCAGTCTTTGGGACCGATGGCTGGATTGGCGTTGCAGTCAATAAAGTAGTGGCGACCGGAGGCGTCAACCCGGAGATCAAATTTGGCGTAGTCATCCATTTTTAGTATTTCAAAAGCTTTTTTAACTTGGAGCTGGGCCCGGGGAGGAAGTTCGTATTTTTGATAACTATAGGCGAGGTTTCCCGGATCACGGAAATTGTCGTCAAAGGTGACTATCTGATATTTTTGTTTGAATTTTTCCGGGT
>CAZSLG010000031.1:0-4643 GCA_964607745.1 uncultured Gammaproteobacteria bacterium
TTGATTTTGGAAATGAAAACTTCTTTAGAAAAAGATTTGGCGTTGGTGATGCAGGTGGAGGGTTTGATGTCTAATTTTTCCAGTTTTTTGATGGCAGAAATACAGGAGTCGACAGTTAATTCATCAAACAAGACACCGGTTTTGCCGTCAATAACAGTTTCGGCGATGCCACCACTGTTGTAGCCGACGACCGAACAACCGCAGGCTTGAGCCTCGACGGCGACAATACCGAAGTCTTCGTTATCTGAGGGGAAAATATAGGCTTTAGCTTCGGAAAATAGCTGCCACTTTTGAATTTCGGTGACTTCGCCGACAAATTCGATGGTGGGGCCAGCCATGGCTTTTAGCTCGTCGGTATAACCGGCAAAATCGCGACCAAAAACTTTGAGGGGAAGTTTCAATTGATTACAGGCGGCAATAGCGATATCGTAGCGTTTGGCACGGGCGAGGCGACCACCGGTAAGAAATCCCCCTGTCCTTCGGACATCCCCCTTTGAAGAAAGGGGGCTTTTTACACCAGAGACATCAACCGGAGGGTTGATGATGACGGAATCGCGGCGGTAGAATTTTTGGATGCGGGAGGAGGTAGTGGAAGAGTTAGCAATAAAGAGATCGACGTTTTGGGCCCAATGAAAATCGAGAAGGCGAAGCCAATGATTAACAAATAGGGCAAGGGCTCGGATAATTTTATTGTTAGTAAGATTGCGGGCGGTAGGGAGCCCATAGAGATAACGGGGTGGGGTATGGCAATAACAGATTAATTTGGCTGACGATTTATTTATAGAATTGGGAAAATAAGCACCGGTGGCACTTGAGATGATTAGATCAGTAGATGAGAAGTTAAATAGACGGAAAGCCAAGGGAGACAAGAGACGGAGAGGAGAAATTATTTTATAAGCAAAGGGAATAAACCGAAAGAAACTTTGATGAATGCGACCCTGCCATTTTTTCTCAAGACGGGCACGATGAGGGCCAAGAAAGCGAGGACAATAGAGGGTGGTGTAGATGGGAGCTTCCGGAAAAAGATCAGAAAGAGTTTCTAAAACACTCTCGGCACCACCGTATTCTTTGAGGTAGTCATGAACCAACACCACTTTCGGTGGTGAATTTTTAATTTTTCCATCCATAGGATGATCAGCCTTTGGCTGAAATTCCAAATTTTTATTCAATTTTTAATATCAAATTACTAAAACAATGAGGCCTGGTTTGATTGTACTTTAACTGTAGGTTTTTGAGGAGATTTTTTGGCGAGGCGGGAGGCGAGAGATTTGAAACCGTAATCCGTAAAAAGAGTCTGGAGACCGGAGTAAATATCATCATTGAGGCGGCTGGATTTAAGACGGAATTTAAGAGGAATATTGTCAATGAGTTTAGCTAGTTTTTGGGAGAGATAGGCATTACTTTTGTCGCTAGTAAGCTTTTCTTTGATGGATGATTTGATCTCATCAAGATGATGGTAAATAGAGTCGAGGGAAGAATATTTATCTAATAATTCAGTAGCAGTTTTGGGGCCGATACCAGCCACACCCGGGTAGTTGTCAGACATATCCCCCATCAGGGCTTTGAGATCAACCACCAAGGAAGGAGGAACACCGAGTTTATCCTGAACTTCGGCCGGGCCAAATATTTTGGTTTCGGAAAGACCACGGACGGGAACAAAAAGATTAATTTTATCGGTAACCAACTGCATTAAGTCTTTATCGCCGGTAATAATGGTTATTTTTTTAATTTTTTTAGTATATTTTTTGGTAACTGTGGCGATTAAATCGTCAGCCTCGAAACCACCAATGGCAATTGAAGGGATGTTAGCGGTTTTTAAAGTTTCAGGAAGAAGAGGCAGTTGAACGAGAAGATTGGCTTCGGCAGGTTTACGTTTGGCCCGATAGCCGATAAATTCCTGGGAGCGGGAAACAGGGCCGGGAGAATCGAGACAAACAACTAAATGGCTGGGTTTTAAAACGTCGATAGCTGATAAAAGCATGGAGTAAAAGCCATAAAGAGCATTGACCGGCTGACCGTTTCGGGTTAGGGGTGGAATGGAGTGATAGGCACGGTGGATAACGGCATGGCCGTCGACAATGACTAAATGAGACATGGGATAGTTTAACATTGAATATTTTTTCTTATTGACTAAAATGGCTAATTTAGCTAAAATGGCTAATGATGACAACAGTAACAGCAACTTATGCTAAAAATAATTTTGGGGAGATGATTAATAGAGTAATCTCGACTAAAAAGAGAATATTGGTCAAAAGAGCTGGTAGGCCAGCAGTTTATGTAACCCCAGTTCTTAATGATTTTGATATGAATTTAACTTCGGAAGAATATAAAAAATTAGAAGACGGAATGAAAGAGTTTAGAAACTCGTTTAAGTTTAGTTTCTAATGAAAATATTACTAGACTCAAGCGTTCTTATTGAGGTGATGAAAAAAAGAATGATGTTGGGTTCCGAAAAAGAGTATTTTATAAATCCGATTGTTTACGGGGAAATAGCTTATGGGCTGGAAAATATGGGTAAGGATTTGGTTGGATTTGATAAGTTTTTGGATAGTCGAAATATTGTAGTGGTAGATATTGGCACAATGACTGGAAAACTTTATGCAAAACTTAAGGTAAAATTGAAAAATACCCCGATCGCTGATAATGATTTATTGGTGGCCTGTAGTGCTTTTGAAAATGATCTGAAATTGTGGACTTTAAACAAAAAACATTTTGAAAGAATTAAGGGATTGGAATTGGTCTAGTGCAGAACGTTACGGGAAAATGTAGAATTTAGCAATGGAGCAGCACCCAATTCCACAGCAAATTACCTCCTACGAATTTAAATTGGTAGGAGAAATGACTCTGAAACAATTCGGCAAGGCAGCCGGGGGAATAGTGTTGGCGCTGATTGTTAATGCCTCACCATTGGTCTTTTTTATTAAATGGCCACTGATGTTTATTTTGGCAGTCGGAGGTTTGGCTCTGGCTTTTGTACCATTTCAGGATAGACCGTTGGAAACCTGGTTATTGGCGTTTATTAAATCAATTTATAACCCAACAATTTATCTTTATAAAAAAAAAGCGATGAAGAATTGGTTGGATGTGGATTTGAGCCGTAATTTGGCTAAAATCAATGAGGAGGAAGAGGAAAAAGAGGAAAAGAGACCAGTGAAAGAAAAAACAAAAGTAAAAGAGTTTATTGAGTCATTGCCGTCAGTGGAGAGAGAAGGGAAAAAAGATAATAAGATGAATAGATTAGAAGATGAGAAGAAGATAGATGAGAAGATAAGTAGAGAAGAAGATGAGAAGAAAAAAGAAGAGGTAGACGATAAAAGGGTTCAGGAAAATACTTGGAGTGGGGGAAGGCCAGATTTGAAATTAAAAAGGGAGAAACTGGGGGCAACCGGGAGTATCGTCTTTGGGGAAATCCCAATGCCGGATATTCCGGACGTTCCGAACCTAATCGTAGGAATGGTGACGGACAGTAATAAGAAAATTGTGGAGGGGGCAATTGTGGAAATACAGGACAGGGAAGGAAACCCAAACCGAGTGCTGAAAACCAACTCTTTGGGACAATTTAGAACTTCAACCCAACTAACGGACGGTGAATATTTAATCGTAACCGAAAAAGAGAATATGGCCTTTGATAGGGTAAGATTAGTATTATCAGGACAAATAGTACCGCCGGTGAAAATAATTTCAAAATAGAAGAGGTAACCGAAATAAGCTATTATTAAGCAATGCCTCAAGACCCCATAAAAATAGCCATTAAGGGAAGTACTCAAGAACACCTGCCGATTGAGGACATAATTGACGGAATTGTGATTTTAAAAGACGGTGGGGCGGCGCAGGTGTTGCAGGTATCATCGGTAAACTTTGATCTCCTGTCAGAAAGAGAACAAGGGGCGCTGGTATTTGCCTATGGAGGAATACTGAATTCTCTTAACTTCCCTATCCAAATAATGATTCATTCGACAACCAAAGATGTGGGGGTGTATTTAAAAAACCTGGTTTCGGCCGAAGAAGAGCAGGATAACCAACAGCTTAAGGAAAGAATTGCGTCGTATCGAAAATTTATTGAAGAAACAGTAAAAAGGAATGATGTCCTGTCAAAAACGTTTTACATAGTGGTGCCGTTTTCACCAATGGAACTGGGATTGAAAAGTGCCGGGAACCAAATTTTGGGATCGGTAATTGGAAAAAAGAATAATAATGCCGGTTTACCATTTCAAAAAGAATATATTGTGGAAAAAGCCAGGGCAAGTTTGGGACCCAAAAAAGATCACCTGGAAAGATTGTTTTCCCGGTTGGGTTTGGAGGTAAAAATACTGAATACTAAGGAATTAATTGAGTTGTTTTACAAAATATATAACGAAGAGACGGCGGCAATTCAAAATGTCGCCAGCCTTAATTACATGGCGCCAGTGGTGACAACAAAGCCAAATCCCTTTCCCCGCCAAGGCGGGGCTTCTCCCTTTGACAAGGGAGACTTAAAAACAGAATAAAATATATGAATATATTTAGTAAATTAAAAAAGAAAAAAGTGGAGCCGGTGGTAGAAGTGAAAGCGAATGAGCCCGCCGCCGCAGGAGCTTTGGCGGGTAAACCGTTTGTGGAAGGACTGGTGTCGGTAAAAGACATAATCGCTCCGTCAGCACTGG
>CAZSLG010000031.1:4743-7072 GCA_964607745.1 uncultured Gammaproteobacteria bacterium
CCGTTTGTGGAAGGACTGGTGTCGGTAAAAGACATAATCGCTCCGTCAGCACTGGAAGTGGATTTTGACCATGTGCGAATTGACAGTAAATATTACCGGACCTGTTTTGTGGCCGGGTATCCGAGGTTTGTGGGATTAAACTGGCTGTCGACACTAATAAATTTTGATGCGTCACTGAAGGTATCGATGTATATATACCCTACAGACGGAAAGGAAATTTTGGACGATCTTAGGCGTAAAATTGCCGAAATGGAGGCAGAAATCAGTACCGATATTCAAAGGGGCAGGGTGGTTAACCCGTCAACCCAAGCCAAGTTGGAGGATGCCCTAAACCTGCAAACGGATTTAGTAAAGGGGGAAGAAAGATTTTTTCAATTTGGACTGTATGTAACCATCGAAGCACCAACAAAGGATGAGCTTAACCGAATTACCAAAAATCTGGAAGCGGCCTTGGGGGCGCTGATGATTATCTCCAAAAAAGCAACCCTGCAAATGGAGGAAGGATTTATCTCGACACTACCACTATGTTCGGACCGGATTGGAGTCAGCCGAAATATGGATACGACATCACTGGCGACTACTTTTCCATTTGTGTCCTCTGATTTATCGGATGATAAGGGAATAATGTTTGGCATTAACGAGCACAACGGTAGTTTGGTGATTTTTGACCGATTTAGTATGCAAAACTACAACTCGGTGGTATTTGCCTCGGCGGGGGCGGGGAAATCGTACATGATTAAGCTGGAGGTGATGAGGTCGCTGATGCTGGGGACGGAGATAATTGTAATTGATCCGGAAAATGAGTATCGAGTATTGGCAGAAGCAGTGGGAGGGCAATATATCGCTTTTGGCTATGGAGAAGATTCAAAAATTAACCCTTTTGACTTGTCGTTGACAGTAGAGGAAGGAGAAAACGCTCTCAATGACAAGGTCCTGACTTTGCATAAAATGTTTAAAATAATGCTCGGCGCCATGGATCCAATAGAAGAATCGGTGTTAGATAAGGCGGTAATGGAGGCTTATAAATCTAAGGGAATTACCCCTGACCCAGAGACACAAAAAGGAGAGGCACCATTGATTGAAGATTTGTACAAATCACTGATTGGAATGGAAGACGAAAGAGCCAAGAATTTGGCGGCCAGAATGGAGAAATATATCAAGGGATCTTTTGCCGGTATTTTTAACCAAAAAACAACAGTAAATCTAAAGAACAAGTTTGTGGTATTCGGAGTCCGTAATTTGGAAGAAAGTTTGCGGCCGGTGGCGATGCATATAGTATTGGATTACATTTGGACAACCATCAAAAAAGAATTGAAAAGAAGAATTTTAGTGGTGGATGAGGCTTGGTATCTGATGCAATTTGAGGATTCGGCGGCATTTTTGAGAGGGATTGTAAAGCGGGGCCGAAAATATTACCTCGGAGTGACCACCATCACCCAGGACGTGGATGACTTTTTGGAAACACCTTATGGAAAAGAAATAGTCACTAATAGCGCCATTCAAATATTGCTAAAACAACACAGTGCCGCGATAGAATTGGTAGGTAAAGTATTTTACCTATCTGAAGGGGAAAAACAGCTATTATTGACGGCTGATAAAGGAGAGGGAATATTTTTTGCCGGACAAAATCATGTAGCTATTCGGGTAATCGCCTCGGAAGAAGAGCATAAATTGATTACTTCAAACCCAGAGGAAATATTGAAAAATAAAAAAGTATTTGAACAAAAACTTATTGAGCAGAAAAAGATAGTGACGCCTCCGCCACCAATAGTTTCAAGTCCTCTACCGGTGGCATCAAAGCCCGTAGTGTCCCCCGCTGTCGTAATAGAGAAACCAGAAACACCAATACTCAAAGAAGTGCCGATAACGCCAGTGATAGAAAAAACACCCGAAAGCAAGGTGTTGTTTAAAACCGAAGTGGAGAGTGAAATTAATCCGGTGGAGACGGAATTACAAAAGAAAATTGAGGAAATGGAGGCGGAGGAAAAACAAGTATTGGCGGAACACCAGAAAAAGATAGAGGCGGAAAAAGCAGCTGAAGGAAAGAAGTTAAGTGGAACTTTCAGTAACTTTGGAGGATTGCCAAAATATCAGGAATTGTTTAAGGCACCAAAATTGCCACCTTTACTCACGCCAGCAGCTTCGCAGCTAGGCGGGCAGGCAACCTCTAAAAAACCAATTTTTATGGACCAGCCAGAGGAGCCAAAAATTCCCCAACCGGCACAACTGGCTAAAAAACCGCAACCCGCCATGGATTACGATAAATTGTTTGGCAATGTAGTAGACGAAGGAAAATCAGCTTTGGCCGGAGCAATGTCAGGGGAAGAAA
>CAZSLG010000031.1:7172-8393 GCA_964607745.1 uncultured Gammaproteobacteria bacterium
AAGAAGTTAAGGTGGTGAAAAAAGAAGAGAGGGTTGAAGAAAAGATTGAAAGAAAGGTGGCAGAAGTATTGCCGGAAGATACTCCCGAAGAAAAAGTGATTGAAGTGACCGAAAAGATAAAGAGAGTGGTGGCGGATGAAATTCCGAGAGATGAAGGTAAAATCGACGGAAGGAAAATAAGAGACGAAATAAGAACGGTAGTGGGTAAAAATCCAGAAGCAGTGGAAAGACTGGCCGTCAGAGTTGAAGAAATAATAGCCGGAGAAAAAGTTGACGGTTTCGTTGATGATTTGGGAGAAAAACTGGCAAGGCAAATGCCTGACAATCCTCAAATTCAAGAAAGAATAAGAGAGGTGATAGGATCACGGGCAAAACGGGTGATTTATGCTGAGGATACAAACATTTTCCAGGCAAGAGAAGTAGGTGGAGAAGTAAAGACTTTGGTTGAGGAAATTGGTGGAGGTAGCGAAATAAGTGGAACAGTATTAAAACAAGCAGATTTGGAGGTAGAGAGCTTTTTGGAAGAAAGAGTAGAAGTGGTAGACAGAGCCCGGGCGGGAGTGATGAAGGAAAGGTTTGAGGCAGAAATGGTGGAAAATCTGGGAGGAGAAGAGGTAATTAGTCCAGAGCAGAAACAGGCGGTGGAAGATTTTGAATCAATAACGGACAGGATTTTTTATCACCGGGCAGAAAAACCAAGACTAGACATCGAAGCATACCGACAGGTGGCTGATGCGGGGGCAACGATGCCCGTTTCTGAGGGAGGAGGAGGGGTAGAGCCGGCCCGGGCAGAAAATGCCTGGCATGAATTACGGGGAGTAATGGGGGTTTTGAGAACTAAACCAGGGGAATTTAACAGAATGGTAGAGCTTTATAAGAGAGGAAATAAGCTGTTGGGAGATAAGCTGCCAAACATTCCGGAAATAAAATTTACAGAAAGAATAATGAAATTGGCTGCGGGAAACAAAACGGTTTTAGGAATGATTAACCTGGGGCAAAGATTTGTGGCAATTACTGATACTTTTAATGGTCTGGGTGGAAAATTTTTAATAAAAATAGGGGCGAACAAACTGGGATGGTCGCTGTTGGAAAAGGTGGGCGGGCAAGCGGGGGTGGAGTTTGCTAAACAGGCACTGACAGTTATTGGAAGAGAGGGACTGGAAAAGGGGGTGATGACCATACTTAAGGGAGTTTTGGGAGGAGGGGTGAAGGCGGGAACTG
>CAZSLG010000032.1:0-8251 GCA_964607745.1 uncultured Gammaproteobacteria bacterium
AAAATGTATCCCGACCTGGAAGAGGGTGAAAGCAATTTTCCAATAACTAATCTTGCTTTCACCCTCTTCCAGGTCGGGATACATTTTTCCCGCCTGTTGCAAAAAGCTTTTAGCTACCGACACTGCCCCGGCCTTATCCGGCATTTCATCGGGGTTTAAAAGTAGCTGGTCAGCCAGATAAGGGTAGTTGAGCTTGAAATTACCCGATAGGACATTCATGGTCAAGGTTCGGTTAGTCAAACTATCAGCAAATTCATAAATTCCAGTTTTTATTTCGGTGGGTTCTTTTCTAAAACCCATCAGAGCCGCTGTTTTTTTAGCAGCCTCCAACTCCCCAATCACACTTTTAGACCGGTAAATTACATACACCTTAGCTTGATCCTTAAATTTTGGGTAAGTGTCGTTTGGCAGCTCCAAACTAAATTCTTTTCTTTCAAATTTTTTGTCCGGAAAAACTATTTTTGGCAGAATTTGGAATCTGACTGTTGGCGGAACGTATGGGGGATGAGCTGCCAAATACGCCTTCACCGCCAACCCGCCAATCCACCAAATGACCACCAATCCACCGAGTCCCACCCCTCCATATTTAATTATCCGTCGGCTGATATGAGCCACATAAGTTAACGAAGTCATCACTTCATTATAAATGATAAAATTTGGTATTATAAAGCAAACCATATGACAAGTAGTTTGTATAACACCAAAAAAAGAGGATTATTGAGATTTTTTCTCTATCGAGAAGCAAAGCACTATGTCGGTGTTTGTTTAGACCTGGATTTAGTTGAGTTTGGAGACAACCTTCAAGAGTTGCAAAAAAGTATCTGTGAAGCCGCTCAGGCCCACGTTGATGCCGTCATCAAAAACAATCTTTCTGATGACTTACTAAACAAACCAGCCCCAATAAAATATTGGAAAAAACTTGACGAATATACACGGAAAGTTCGTAACATTTCTAGATTAACCAAAGTTGAACCCAAAAAGTTTATTTTCACCCAGTTAACTGATGGTTACGAGGGAGGCAAGTTTGTTGCTGCCTCTTGTTAATGGACTCCCGACTCAAAAACATTAGACCGGAAGAAGTCAGACGTTTTCTCGAAAAACATGGCTTTGTCTTATCAAATGTTTATGGCCACCATTGGGTATATTACAAAAAAAATGGAAACCAGGAATTCATGCCTCAGGTTATTGACAACAATAAACAATTGTATGAGCCCAATATCAATGAAATGATTAGAAAATCAGGAATTCCAAAGGCTGACTGGGCTTCCTTTCGTGAATATTTAAAAAAATGTTAAATGATAAATGTGAAATGATAAATAATATTGTCCGTACCCGCATGGCTCCTTCTCCTACCGGGGATTTACACATCGGCTCTCTCCGGACTTTTCTTTATAGCTACGCTTTTGCCAAAAAAAATAATGGGAAGTTTTTACTCCGGATTGAAGATACCGATCAAAAACGACAGGTTGCCGGGGCTGCCGACCGTCTCCAGAAAGTTATGAAAGATTTTGGGTTAAGCTGGGACGGGGAACCGGTTGTCCAGTCAGAACGTCTGGATCTTTATCAACAGCATGTCCGGCAATTGTTGGACCGGGGTCATGCCTATTATTGTTTTTGTACCCAGGAAAGGTTGGACAAGATTCGAAACGACGCCAAAGCTAAAAAAAATATTCCCAAATACGACCGCCATTGTCTAAATTTATCCCCGACCGAAATAGCCCAAAATCTCAAAGACGGTCTTTCCTATGTCATCCGGATGAAAATTCCCGATAATGAAACTGTTAGTTTTAACGATCTGATTCGTGGTCCGATAACTTTTAATACTGCCGATCTTGATGATCAGGTATTAATCAAAAGTAACGGCATTCCCACCTATCATTTTGCCGTGGTGGTTGATGATCATTTGATGGAAATCAGTCATATAATTCGGGCCGATGAGTGGATTTCTTCTACTCCCAAACATATTCTTTTATATAAATATTTTGGCTGGACCGTTCCCCAAATCGCCCACTTAACGGTTTTATTGGATCCTAGCCATCCGGGTAAAATGAGCAAGCGTTTCGGTTCGGTATTCGCTCAACAATTTCTAGACGCGGGTTATTTACCTGAAGCTATGCTTAATTTTTTAATGCTTCTGGGATGGAATCCTGGTACTGATAGAGAAATCTTTACTCTGGAAGAATTTGTAAGGGAATTTAGTTTAGAGCATCTTCACAAAAAAGCGGCTATTTTTGACCGCAAAAAGCTCGATTATTTCAATGGTCTCTATATTCGTAAATTAAGCGATGACAAACTTTTTTCCTATTTCAAAAAGTTTTTACCAGCGGCCTCCGAAGATCAAATTAAAATTTTAGCCCCTATTTTAAAGGACCGGATTGTTAAATTTGGTGATTTACCGGCTACCCTCAAATTTTTATTTGAGGACATCGATTACGATTCTTCTCTTTTACTTCAGCGTGATGCTACCAAAGAGCTGGTGATTGACATGCTTTTCCAAACTAAAGAAATATTTAGGGATTTTACTGATCTACAAAATAAACTAACCGGTTTAATCAATAAAAACTCCTGGAATACGGGTCAATTTTTTATGGTCCTTCGTGTTGTTATTTGCGGTGCCACCTTTACTCCGCCGGTGGTTGAATGCCTGCCGGCTTTAGGCCAGCAAAATACCTTAAGGAAAATTGACCTAGCTTTGTCTAAACTGAAGTAGTCCATGCTGCCGGTTTATATTAATGAAATTTATCCTGACCCGCCCGTCAATCAAAAAGAATGGGTGGAGATTATCAATCTTTCTGAATTTGCCGTTGACCTCACCGGTTTTAATATTCGCGATTCCACCAATCACCATTTTCACCTTGATTCTTTTCTTGGTCCCCAGGAAATCAAAACTTTTGAAAACCCGACTTCTTTTATCAACAATACTTCCGCCGATGATATCTCCCTAGTTGATTCCGGCGGTAACGTAATTGACTCTCGACCCAGCAAACCGCTGCCCGATCATCAATCCTTTTCCCGTCAAAACGACGGCTCTTGGTGTCTGACCGAAATCTCCCCCAATAAAGCCAATTCACCCTGCCTGTCAGAAATTATTCCCACTCCCAAAATTACCCCGACTGTCATTCCCGCGGAAGCGGGAACCTATATAAATTTAGAAATCACCGAAATACTAGCCAATCCCGATGATGGTGATGAATGGATAAAAATATATAACCCCAATTCTTTCAGTGTTGATCTGGCTGACTGGCGGGTCAAAGATCAGAGTGGCAACTCCCGCAAAATCACCTGTACTCAAGTAGACGCTCTCTCTACCTGTCAGGCATTTTTTTCCTCGGGCTATTTAAATAACGACGGCGACACAGTTTACCTGCTTGATTCTCAAAAAAGAATTATCACCTCTTATTCCTATTCGATTCCTCCCAAAGCTACCTCAACTAAAAAACCTACTGTCACCCCAAAACCGACCGTTACCAAAAAACCCACTTCCATAAAATCTTCCGCCGCCGTCAATTGTCCACCGGTTCTGGGAATTACTTTCCCTCCTATTGCTTCCCGCTCCTCTGGCCTTACAATAAAAGAATCAAACTCGCCGATTATGATATTTTCGACCATTCTCATGATTGGCGGTACTATTCTTATTTTGTCACCCCTTCTCTTCCATGGGTCAAAAAATAAAAATAAATAAAATCATCATTTTGTTTCCCGCCCTCATTTGGATGGCTGTTATTTTTTATCTCTCTTCGATTCCCACTACCGCCATCACCGGCACCTCGCTTCAACGATTTATTATCTTAAAAACTTTTCATCTGATTGAATATGCCGTATTATTGGTATTAATTGTTCTGGCTACTTTGTCTCCGGCAAGGTCAATTCTGTTTTCCTATCTTTATTCACTCACAGACGAGTTTCATCAGTATTTTGTCATCGGCCGCAGTGGTCGCTTCCGCGACACTCTTATTGACCTTTTAGGAATTTTTATCGGTCTAATTGTCCTCCAATTCTTCAAAAAAACATTTCCCGAAGTTAGGCGATATTTGTTGCACTGCGGTAAATCTGAAAAAAATAATAGAAGCTAGTGTTTGACGCCCTTACCTATAAAGGTTATTATCGGTTCAGAATGATACTTTCTCGTTCATCCTAAAACGCTCCCCTTTCAATTGGGGAGCTTATTGTTTATAAGTTAGTTATATTAATTTAAAAGGAGGTGAAAACTAAAATCACATGAAAAGAATTATTTTAAGTTTAGTTTTAATTGCTGTGGCTGGCACCGGCGTTATCGGCGCCACCCGAGCTTATTTTAGTGATACAGTTACTTCAAACGGAAATACTTTTTCCACAGGAACTCTTAATTTAACTGTCGACAACAAGGAAGATCCTCTGGTACTTCATCTTGCTCGTACAAATCTAAAACCAAACGCACCTTGGACCACTCAATATGGAGGGCAATGGGTTATAAAAAATACTGGGTCTATTTCGGGAACCGTCACTGTCACAATCAAAAATCTTAAGGATTATGAGAATGGTTGCCTAGATCCTGAAACTGAAACTGGCGATATTACTTGTGGTTCTGGAGTTGATCAGGGCGAGTTGGGTAAGGGATTGCTAAAAAACATTGTGTGGCAATTAAACCAAGCCCCTTGGGGAAGCTTAACTCCATCGTTTAGCTCTTTAACGAGTGCCATCGATGTCCCCGTTACTGGTGTCAAATACCACTTGGATCCTGGTGAGTCAAAAAATGCATACTTAAACATCAATTGGGACAATTCTTCTGGTGACAATCAAGGTCAGAGTGACGGTGTTGAGTTCGATGTTGAGTTTGTTCTCAATCAGGATCCTTAATCGCCAAAGAAGTTTCTTCCATCTATTAATTTAACAAATCTAAAGGAGGTGAAAACATAAAAAACATATGAAAAGAATTATATTAAGTTTAGCTTTAATTGCTGTGGCCGGTACCGGAATTATCGGCGCTACCCGTGCCTACTTTTCCGATACTGAAACCAGCACCGGCAATTCATTTGCCGCCGGAACCTTAGATCTAAATCTTGATGGAGTCAACACCAATGTTGTCAAATTTTCGTTGACCAATCTTGTTCCCGGAGATCTGGGAACCGGAACCTGGATTCTTTACAACGCTGGGTCTATCAACGGTTATGTCGATATTCACAGTATCGCCCGAACCGATAATGACAACCTTTGTAACGAACCGGAAGGATTGGTTGATACCACTTGCGGTGCCGGAGAGGGAGAGTTGAGCGCCAACATGAATGTCGATCTATTTATCGATGTTGACCACGATGGAGTATTCGATGCCGAAGACACGACCATTTATACTGGCCTTCTAAGCGGAATTGCCGTCAACTATGATCAAAATATTGCCCTAAATGCTCTCGCCACCAAATACATTTCTCTCAACTGGGGTATACCCTCGGGTGCCGGAAATAATATTCAAAGCGACAGTGTTTCAGTTGACATGACCTTTGAGTTGGGTCAAACCACCGCGCAATAAGCTTTTTGCTGGTTTAGATCGATTGCACAAGGACTTGTCTTTGTGCAATCTCCTAAGCTATGGAAAAATTTAAGAAAAGTAAAATTAAAATATTCTTTGATGTCATTTATGGCGTCATCTTTGTCGCCCTAATATTTATAGCCGGTTTAGTGGCTCTGTCAGCACTTAATATTCCCAGGGGATTACGGCTCTATACTGTTCAGTCAGGTTCCATGATGCCCACCCTCCCCATCGGTAGTTTAATTATTTCTCAATCACAAAAGGAATATCAAGCCGGCGATATTATTACTTTCAAATCAGAAAAAGATATCTTTGTTAAAAATCCTAAAGACACCACTACTCACCGTCTGGTTGAAATTAAAAACGACAAAAATCTTATTTCCTATATTACCAAGGGTGACGCCAACAATACCCCGGACGCTAATACTTTATCTCCTGATCTGGTTTTAGGTAAAACAGTTTTCTCCTTCCCTTTTCTTGGTTTTCCGGTTGCTTTTGGCCGGACGCAGACGGGATTAATCGTCATGATTGTTATTCCGGCCACTCTGATTATCTACAGCGAACTTCTCAATATTAAAAAAGAAATCATTAAGTTAATCGCCCAAAGGAAAAAGGCAAAAAATGAAATCAAAATTAGTTAAATTTGTCCTTTTGACACTGCTTTTGTTTTTGCCCCAAATCACTGCTACCAATTCATCCTTTTTTGACAACGAAACCTCCACCGGTAATACTTTTGCCGCCGGTTGTTGGGGGGCGCCGGCACTTCCAAGTCTTCTGACTCCGAACTTGAACTCTCCCGATTCCGATCAAACCTTTACCTGGTCAGCCACTACTAATCATTGCCCCTCTCCCCAAACTTTTTACCAATTTCAAATCTATACCAATCCTACCGGAACTATTCTTTACAATCAATCGGGTCAGTTAACAGTCACCACTTACTCACTAACTTCCATGCCTGCCGGTTCTTATTGGTGGCGGGTTAAAGTCACTGACCAGTATGGTTACAGTGACACTACCGCTCTCCGTTCCCTGGTTATTGACCTTACTCTGCCAACCTCATCCCTTAACCCGCTTCCCCCAACCACCAACCAAAATCCATTAAGTATCGGCTATTCTGCTTCAGATGGCAGTGGCTCGGGGATTGACTACACTGATCTCTGTTATTCGTATAATTTATCCACCTGGACCTGCGGTAACTATTTTTCTTTTACTTTTCCTTTAGGTGAGGGGACTTATTATTTTGATACCATAGCCCATGATTTAGCCGGTAACTCCGAAAAATCAGTTAACCATGATCCGGTCTATATTGCCACCCAGCCATCTGTTCTTTTTGATACTACTCCACCGACCACCAATCAGGTCACTCCTCCCAATTCCTACACCGGCCAAAATCTTTTAACCGATTCCTGGACCCACGATACTCCGGTGGGTGATTACCATCAAGTGGATGAGTCGGGTCGTGGTCAGGTTACCCTTCTTGGCAATCAATCCGACACTTTTTCCGGCACCGATTCTATTTCTCAAAATCTATATTTACCCCAAAGTTATTCCGGTACTTTTCAATTTTCTTACCGTTATGTCAGCAATGATACTGCCGACTTCGATCAGTTTTCGGTCGGAATTTTCCATCAGGACGGTATTCAATTATTGGAAAATATCCTTACCGATGGTAATAATACCGGCGCTCTTAGTTACGACACCGGCTGGAAGACTTTATCCCATTCTTTGCAAAATCTGGCCGACCGTTTAGTTAAATTAGTTATCTCGGTTTCTGATACCGGGGAGGCCGGTGCCGGTCTCAACTCTTATGCTCTCATTGATGATGTCAAAATTTCTACTCTTGATCTTCGGCTGGGTGAAACTACCGCCGTTACCTTTGACTCGGTTGATACCGGTTCCGGTATTGCTACTACTACTCCGCCCGAGGTTATTAATGTCGGTGAAACCACTGTCACCTTTTCTGCCACCGATTTGGCTACCAATATCGAATTCACCAATTCTTCAGCTATATTAACCCTACCCCCGGTTGTCCTAAACAAAATTGACAGAAGCACTAATAAAGTTTGGCTCTACAACAATAGCTCTACTGCGGTTGATTTAACATCTTTTTGGCTGGATCTGGGTACTACCCAAATTTTAAGTGGTACTATTCCCACCTCCTCCAGCCTGGATATTAGTTTCACTCCCGTTCCTGATTCCGCTACTGCCAAACTTTACGATTCTACTTCTACTCTGGTTGACTCAACTGTCTATGCCGATCTCGGGTCTGCTTCCTGGCAGCGGCTCTCAGACGGTCTTGGTCCCTGGGTCAAAATCAGCGCTCCGCTAAGTTTCGATCTCCAATCCCGCCTATCTGTTGGCAAAATCACTCTGACTATTTCCGGTCTGGCCACCACCCTAGCCGACATGTCTTATACTATTGATTATTCCGATACCGCCGGTCCTCAACAAATTTATGGTCAAATTTCACCCGATGTCATTGATCCTCTCGGCACCACCTCCCGGGATTTCTTCCTGGGTACCTGCAGCAGCGGGGTATGCATTAATGCCACCGGAGTCGGTGCCACTTTTGTAGTTTCTTTTGGTGGATTAAACAAAACATTTACCCTCAACTAAATGAAAAAAATATTTTTATTTCTCACTTCTTTTTACTTGGTACTAGGTACTGAATACTATCCTGTTTTTGCTGCCAATAATTTAAGTTTTACCTGCACCTCCACCGACTGCACCAATTCGTCAAGTCTGCCT
>CAZSLG010000033.1:0-6297 GCA_964607745.1 uncultured Gammaproteobacteria bacterium
GCCGAGACCGGCAACGATGGGGCCAAAGTGTTAAAATGAACTGATGAATTCTACCAAAATAGGCCATCTATTTCTTCTTTTATCTCTTACCCTTCTTTCCACCTTACTGTTTTGGGCGGCTTTTTATTTTGACATTCCCGGGAAAATTGGCATGGGTCATGTTTCCATGGAAACTATCTGGGCCAACTACGACGGCCCTAATTATTTAGCCATCAGCAAATGCGGCTATCGTCCCGACTGTATTCGGAATAAATTTTCCTTACCCCAACCTCTTGAATATTATCCGGCTCATTTCCCGGGTTTTTCAGCTCTAATTAATATTTTTCAACCGGGACTATTAAGTGGCCCCCGAGCCATGCTTTTAGTAACCCTTTTAGGTTCACTTTTTTTGACGACTTTCTCATATTTGTATTTTTCTTTTTTCTTTTCTCCCCATAAAACATATATCTTAACTCTTATCTCAATCTTCTTTCCCGCCCGCCTCTTTGTTCTCCGCCTCATCGGTGCTCCCGAAGGCTGGTTTATCGGCTTAATTCTGGCATCTCTTTTCTTTTTCAAGCAAAAAAAGTATTTAGTTTCCGCTCTCTTTGCCGCCGCCGCCCAAACTTTCAAAAGCCCGGGTCTTCTTTTATTTGCCGCCTTTTTCTGTCATTGGCTTATTACTTTTATAAAAACTAAAAAATTAAATTTATCTAAATATACTTGGTACCTACTTTCTCCGCTGTCAGTTTTACTTATTTTTTACCTCTACCAATGGCAGACTGGTGACTTTTGGGCTTATTTTCATAGCGGTGACAATATTCATTTAAGTCTAATTCCTTATTCAGTTTTCCTCAGCCGAAACACTTGGGTAAACACCATCTGGCTTGAGGATGTCATCTACATTTTTGGCCTTTCTTATATGGCCCTCTTAATTCTATATCGTCGTTTTAAACTAAAAATCAGTTTTATCTTTCCACTTTTATTTACTCTGGCCACTGTCTTTGTCGGCCATCGGGATATTAGCCGCTACCTGTCTCCGGTTTACCCTTTTATTATTTTGGCTTTCGGTCGGTATTTGACCAAAAAATCAATTAAGCTAATTTTTCTACTTTTAGTTCCGGCCGTCTTTCTTTTTGCCCTTAACTTTGTTGCCGGTAACGCTGCCCCTATTGCCAACTGGGCCCCTTATTTATAAAGCCGCCACTTTCCCAAACTTTCATTGACCTTATTGCCCATACTCATCATGGTCATTTTTTGGCTGACAGTCGATATATTTTTATCTAGTTTTTTACAAAGCTCATCAGTTGTTAAGGCTTCAATTCCCAAAAGTTCTAATATCTTTTTTTCTAAGGAATCACCATATTCAATTATCATTTGATTACCCTTAATTTTTTGATTGGTAATATCACTGCTGTCAGTCACGATTTTCGCCCCTTTTTCTTTTATCAGATAATAGATACCCTGGCTTAATGCTGAATTAATCGGACCCGGCAAGGCATATAGTTTTTTTCCCTGTTCCTGAGTAAACCGGGCAGTAATTAGCGACCCCGACTTTAATCCGGCTTCAATCACCAGCGTTCCCAAGGAAGTCAATCCGGCCACAATTCGGTCCCGTTGAGGGAAGGTCCAGGTGGTGGGAACAAAATCCGGTTCATATTCGGAAATCATTAACCCCCCTTTTTCTAAAATTAATTTATAAATAGTTAGATTTTCCGGAGGAGTTATAATGTCCAAACCACCGCCCAATACTGCCACCGTCTTACCGCCGCATTCCAGAGTTTCCTTATGTGAGGCCATGTCCACTCCATACATAAACCCCGAAATAATAGTAAATCCATTAGCCACCAGATCCGGCACCAGTTTTTTAATGGCAAAGAACCCGTATTGGCTCATCCGCCGGCTGCCTACAATCGCCAACGATTTGGCAAAAATATCGTTATCCCAAATACCGCGGTAATAAAGTTTTTTCGGACAATTGCTAATTTTCTGTAAGTGTTCCGGAAAATATTTTTTCTCAATTGTTTTTATTGGTCCAAGTTTTTGAATATTCATAATAAATATAAAAAAGTATTTGGCTCCCCTGTCAAGGGGAGCTGTCCGTAGGACTGAGGGGTTTTAAATATTTTCATAATGTTTTATTTGGTTTCCTAAAATGCAAACCGCATCGATTCGATATTTATCTTGTTCTGGTTTATTTAAAAAGACATAGCTTTCGGCAATTTTCCTAATCCGATACAATTTGTTTTTGTTTATCATTTCTTCCGGTAACCCAAGGTAATCATCGGTTTTATATTTCACTTCCACAAAAACCAGCCAGTTTTTGTCAATCATTACTAGATCAATTTCTCCCAGTTTATTTTCATAATTCTTCTCCACTAATTCAAGACCTTTTTTCACCAAATATTCTAACGCCATTTCCTCACCCTGCTTCCCCTTATTGTAGTTTTCAAATTTAATATTTTTTTTAATAATTAATTTATTTCCCCCTTTCCTCAAAGGGGGATTAAGGGGGATTTATAAATCCGTTTTAATCCGGTACTGTAAGGCTTCGGCGATATGAGCATCAGTTATCACTTCTTTCTTATCCAGATCAGCAATGGTTCTGGCTACCTTGATTAACCGAAAATAAGTTCTGGCCGACAGGGAAAATTTATTTACTGCTTGTTTTAAAAGTAAATTGGCCGGGTCGGAAAATTGAGCATATTCTTTTAAATGTTTGTTTTTCATATCCGAATTACTATGAATATTTTTTAATCCTTTAAATCTATTTTGTTGAGTTTTTCGGGCGGCCACTACCCTTTCTCTTATAACTGCCGATTTTTCACCCGTATATTTATCCTTATCAATCATTAATTTATTCACATCCACCGATGGCACTGTCAGATGCAAGTCAATCCGGTCCATCACCGGCCCTGACAATTTCCGCTGATAATTCATAATCTGATGCAAACTGCATTTACACTCTTTTTTCTCGTCTCCTAAATAGCCACACGGGCAGGGATTTGAAGCCGCAATCAGCATAAATTGCGCCGGAAACTGGACACTGCCTGATGCTCGCGACACCGTTACAAACCCATCTTCCAGCGGTTGTCGCAGTGACTCCAGCGCTCCTCTGGTAAATTCAGGAAACTCGTCTAAAAATAACACTCCCCGGTGGGCCATGGAAATTTCACCGGGTCTGGGGTTACTGCCGCCACCAATTAGGCCGACGAGTGAAGTGCTGTGATGTGGGCTTCTAAACGGTCTCTGGCGGATTAAAGATCCACCGGCCGGAATATTGCCGGTAATTGAATAAATTTTGGTTACTTCGAGGCTTTCGGCCTCTGACAGTGGCGGTAAAATCCCGGGTACCGCCCGCGATAGCATGGTTTTACCTGAACCGGGTGGTCCTACCATAAATAAATTATGTCCGCCGGCCGCGGCAATCTCTAAAGCCCTTTTGGCAAACTCCTGTCCCAATACTTCCGAAAAATCAAATTCCGGCCCGCAATATTCCAATTCACCCTCAATAATTGTCTTTAGTGGAATTATTTCTTTTTGACCGTTTAAATGTCGTACTACTTCGGTTAAGTTAGTCACCGGGAAAACTTTTATTCCCTCAATTACTGCCGCTTCGTTAGCGCATTCCCGCGGGACAAAGATATTTTTAATACCGTTTTCTTTAGCTAAAATCGCCAACAAAAAAACTCCCCGGGTATGACGCAAAGAACCATCGAGAGACACTTCGCCAAAAAAGTACGATTTTTCTTTAATTTTGTTTACCGCTCCTGCTGACGACAAAATTCCTAAAGCCAAAGGTAAATCAAAAAATGATCCGTCTTTAGGCAAATCAGCTGGCGCTAAATTAATGGTAATTTTGGCGTTTGGAAACTCAAAATCCGAATTAATAATGGCCGTCTTGACCCGCTCTTTGGCTTCTTCGCCTGATTTACTCTGTAGCCCGACGATACTAAAACCGGGAAAACCCTTTTCAGCCACATTTACCTCGACTTCTATTTCTACCGCCTTTAGTCCGTAATTCGCCGCACTCCAAATTTTAGTAAGCATAAATAAATTTAGCAGAAATTAAATACCCAAACAATACCCGAAACAATTTGTTTTATAAGCCCCCATTTTTGATTTTAGTAAGGAGTTGGCAGAGGGGACTGGATTGAAAACTCTTTTGGAAGCTTTGAAACACCGGCCAAAGTATAAAAGTGATGGGGATCCTGAATTGAACCGCCATTAAGACTTCTATGGTGAACTAAATAAAGTCCGGGGAAATAAGTAGCAATTACTGAAATGTTGCCATGTGGTTTAACTTTTAATGAATTGTTTGAAATATTTCCCAGTGAAGATAGCATCAAACGTAAAATTTCCGGCATATTGCCGCCGCTATAACCACCAACAGGAACATCTACGTCTTTCAGTGTTCCGGAATCCCCGACGGCTTTGTTTAACCGATAATTTAAACCGTATACTTCTCTGGCTAAATCTGTAAAAAGATTACTGTTTTTTTCCGTCTGGCTAGCGGCCAAATTCACCCCCAGAAGAGCAATTCCTTTACCTAATACCAAGCTAAGAACTTTCTGGGTTCTTTGTTGTTCATTTTCAATGACATACCCCTGAAGACCTTCATCAATTTCAGGTACAACATCCATAAAATCAAATATAACATAATCTCAATGCTAAAATATTTCCATGCCATTTGATTTGGTTTCCGACATGGTTCCCGCCGGTGATCAGCCGGCCGCTATCGATAAATTGGTTTCCAATCTCAATTCGGGAATTAACAAACAAGTTCTTTTAGGTGTCACCGGCTCCGGCAAAACTTTTACTATTGCCAATGTCATTGCCCAAACCCAATTGCCGACTCTGATTATTTCCCACAATAAAACTCTCGCCGGCCAGCTTTATCAGGAATTTAAGGAATTATTTCCCAAGAATAAAGTCTCTTATTTTGTTTCCTACTACGATTATTATCAACCCGAATCTTATCTTCCTGCCTCCGATACCTACATTGCCAAAGAAGTAGAAATTAACGATCTTATCGACAAACTCCGTCTCGAAGCCACTTCTTCTTTATTTTCCGGTCCCGACAACGTTGTTATAGCTTCGGTTTCCTGTATTTACAATGTCGGCGACCCCCGTTCTTTTTCCGGCAAAACCTTATCTTTAAAAGTGGGGGATCTCTGGAACCGCCGGACTCTATTTGAATCCCTAGTTTCCCTTTACTACACCCGCTCCGAAATGGAATTTAAGCGGGGTCAGTTTAGAGTTCGGGGTGACACCATCGAAATTTGGCCGGCCTATGCTGACTGGCTTTTAGTTTTGGAATTCGATACTGCTAATAAAATTAAAAAAATAATCCAAAGGAATCCTTTTTCCGGTACCGAGTTTATTTTGACTGATTTTATTTTATATCCCGCCAAACTCTTTGTTGGCGGGCAGGGTGCCGATCTTAAGGCAATATTCAAGAAAATCCGTTCTGATTGTCAGAAACAAGTAACGGTATTTAAATCACAAAACAAAATTCTGGAAGCCCATCGTTTAGAGCAGCGGGTTGAATATGATTTAGAAATGCTCTCCGAATTGGGCTATGTCAACGGTATCGAGAATTATTCCATCTATTTTGAACCGGAGAGAATTGCCGGTTCTCCGCCCTACACTCTGGTTGATTATTTTCATCACCTCTGGGGTGATAAATTTCTAACGGTTATCGACGAATCCCACGTTACCGTTCCCCAAATCGGCGGCATGTATTTAGGCGACCTTTCCCGCAAGAAAAATTTAGTCGACTTTGGCTTCCGTTTAGAAAGTGCCTTTGACAACCGGCCCCTAAAATGGGAGGAATTTTACTCCCGAATTCCTCGGGCTATTTATGCCTCGGCCACTCCCGCTCCATTTGAAATCAACGACACCCGTCATTCCCGACCCGATCGGGAAACTACAGTAATTGAACAAATCATCCGCCCCACCGGTTTAATCGATCCGCCGGTTACCATCAAACCCTCCACCGGTCAAATTCCCGATTTAATTTTCGAAATTCAAAAAAGGGTTGATCACCAAGAGCGGACTCTGGTTTTAACCCTCACCAAAAAAATGGCCGAAGAATTATCCAGTTTTCTTTCCAAAACTTTCAAAACAGCCTATCTTCACGCCGATATAGAAACATTAGACCGAAGTGATATTTTAGATAAGTTGCGGGGAGGGGATTTTGATGTTTTAGTCGGCATCAATCTTCTCCGAGAAGGCTTGGATCTGCCCGAAGTCTCACTGGTCGCCGTTCTTGATGCCGGCATGCAGGGATTTTTGCGTTCCCGTTCCTCCCTCATC
>CAZSLG010000033.1:6307-8244 GCA_964607745.1 uncultured Gammaproteobacteria bacterium
AGGTGATTTTATATGCCGATACCGTTTCTGACGCTATGAAAGGAGCTATTTCTGAAGTTAACCGCCGCCGGGTTATTCAACTGAAATATAATCAGGATCACGGTATTACTCCGACTTCAATTATTAAATCCATCCGTCCCCGCTTAATTGAGAATCCGGTCAAAGATATTGTCGATTCGCCCCTTTTAGATCTTGATATTTCCTCTCTGACCCCCACCATGCGTCAGACCCATGTCAAAAAACTCAAAAAAGAAATGCGTACCGCTGCCTTCGTCCTCGACTTTGAACTGGCTATTAAAATTAGGGATAAAATAAGAGAAGTAAAAAAGTTATAAAATAGACTATGGATATAAAAAATAAAAACATTGTCGTTACCGGTGGCATCGACGGCATCGGTCTGGAAGTGGTAAAAAAATTAATCGCCAAAGAGGCCAATGTTATCGTTATTGGTCGGAATCAGGAAAAGATTAAAGATTTAAATATTAAATTTTTTAGTTGTGACCTCCGGGACGGGAAGCAAATTATTAAAACCACCCAAGATATATTAAGAGAATTTCCTGATATTCACGCTCTCTTAAATATCGCCGGTATTTGGCAAAAAAAGGACTCTGTCGAAAATATTGATGATCAGGTTGTTGACGATGTTATTAGCACTGATCTTACTGCTGTTATTAAGATCACCAAAAGATTTATCCCCAGTCTCAAAGCCCAAACCGAATCGGCTATTATAAATGTTTCCTCCCGTTCAGGAGTAGTCGCCGGACTGGGACAAAGTGTTTATTGCGCTGCCAAATTTGGAGTTTATGGGTTCACAGAAGTTTTAAAGCTTGATTTAAAAGAAAGCTCGGTCAAGGTAGCCGGTGTCTATCAGGGCGGAATAAATACTTTAATGTTTGCCAAAGCTGGTGACGTTGCTGTTCCGTACCTTACTTTTACCGATCCCGTTGATTTAGCCGAAGTTGTAACATTTTTATTGACTCAACCTAAAAATATTTGGATCAGCGACATTCGCATTGAAAGATAAAACCCGAAGACAAACCGAAGATTTTGGTTTATAATAAAAGGTTGTTTTTAATTTAATAATTTTGTACTACCCTCCTTGTCAAGGGAGGGTGCCCGAAGGGCGGGTGGGTTTAATTTATGCTCGATAAAATTATTGTCAAAGGGGCTCGGGAAAACAACCTCAAAAATGTCTCTTTTGCCATTCCCAAAAATAAATTTGTCGTCTTTACCGGTGTCTCCGGTTCCGGCAAATCTAGTATGGCCTTTGACACCCTCTTTGCTGAAGGTCAGCGCCGCTATGTCGAATCACTCTCTTCCTACGCCCGCCAATTTTTAGGAGGGCTGAAACGTCCCGACGTTGATTTAATCGAAGGTTTATCTCCGGCTATTGCCATCAATCAAAAAGCTATTTCCCACAACCCCCGTTCCACTGTCGGTACCGTTACCGAAATTTACGATTATCTCCGTCTTTTATACGCCCGCATCGGCCACCCCCATTGTCCCAACTGCGGCCGGGAAGTTGTCCCCCAGACGGTTAAACAAATCGTCACCCAAATTTTAGATACGGTTAAACTGGAAACTTTTGTCGCCCCCTACCGCTTTTTAATCATGTCACCTTTAGTCCGCGAAAAAGCCGGCGATTTTCGGGGTTTGATTGATAATCTAAAAAAACAGGCCTTCAAATATATCCGGGCTGACGGCAAAATCATTGACCTCTATTCCGATTTTGGTTTGACCAAAACTAATAAGCATAACCTCGATGTTGTCTGTGACCGGATTTCGGTCACCCGGGAATCGATAAAGAAAGACGAAACCGGTCTTATTTCCCGTCTGACTGACAGCGTCGAGCAAGCCCTGAAATTCAGCAACGGCTTATGTATTTTTGGTAAAGTCACCGACTCCGATTTTGATTTTCCCGAAGCCCCCAAAAAAAT
>CAZSLG010000034.1:0-8154 GCA_964607745.1 uncultured Gammaproteobacteria bacterium
TGTACTTAGTACTTGGTACTCGGCCAGTTATGGCCGTAATTTGCAACCCTGTTCTTAAAAACTGCACTTCTTCTACTGATCCCGAAGGCTATACCAACAATGTTCTTCAGGGGGTTATTTCCATCCTCATTCTGGTGGCCATCCTCTATTTTTTCTGGCACGTTGTCTTTGCCGGCTATCATCTTATCGCTACTGATGGTGACCAAAAGAAGTTTGAAACTGCCAAAGCTGAACTTACTAATTCTATTGTCGGCATTATTGCCATCTTTTGTGTTTTTGCCATTGTTAAATTTATTGGTTTCGTTTTAGGCATTCAGGGGTTGGAAAACCTGACCATCACTTGGCCCACCCTTTAAATTTTAATTAATTATTGATATTATTATCTCTATGACAAACATATTTCCTGTCATCAAGTCTGCCCTCGCCCAAGGCAAAATTATTATCGGGCCTCAAACTGGTGAATTTGATCCTCTCACCCGCATGACTGCCGGTGGCATTGTTTCCGGTGCCATTTCTCTGGCCATGTTGGCTGTCGCCCTGGTTTTCTTTTTCATCCTCATCATGGGTGGCCTCAAGTGGGTCATGTCCGGTGGTGATCAGAAAAATGTCGAAACCGCCCGCAACCAAATTACCAACGCCCTCGTTGGCCTAGCTATAGTTTTTGCCGCTTTCGCCATTATGAAGCTGATTGAAATCGTCTTTGGCATCAGCCTCCTTGGTGGCATCACCATTCCCACCTTCAATAAATAATTTTTTTGAAACTTCAAAACCCCCGCCTCGGTGGGGGTTTTTAGGTTATAATCAACTATGACCAAACTTCTAACTTTCCTTCTTGTTTTACTAGGTACTTGGTACTTTGTACTAAGTACTGCGCCAGCTGCGCTGGCGCAATCTCCCCAAGCTTGGTCCGGTCGCTGTGTCGGTACAGGAACCAATACCGATATTCCCACTATTCAGGGAGTAGAATGCCTTTTTTATAATATTCTCCAATTTGTCGTCTTCTTTGCCGGTCTTATTTTTCTTTTCATGTTCATTTCCGGCGGTTTTAAATATTTAACAAGTGGTGATGATGAAAAAGCTGTCGCCGCGGCCGGCTCTACTCTCACCTCGGCCATTATTGGCCTAATCGGTATCATCGCCTCTTGGTTAATTCTTTCCTTTATCCAAAAATTCACCGGCATCAACGTTACCAAACTCATTATCCCCGGCTAATGAAAAGGTTCTTTTTCTTTTTTCTTATACTTAGTACTTGGTACTTAGTACTAGATACTAAGCCTGTTATTGCCGCTGGTCTTCTCGACCTAATTTACCCGCCCCTAAACCTAAAAGATAGTGTCCGCAAACCACCCAAAGAGGCTTTGGCCCCGGAAATAATCAGTAACGACTCTTTTAGTAATACTTTTAAGGAACCTCTTAACTGTCACGGTGATACCTCTATTTCCCGCCACTGGGATCCCAAAGAAGAACAAACCGGCACCGACGCTGATGGTAAACCCATTTTTGAATTTGTCGCTCAGGACGCCCGTGATCTGAATGGAGAAATGGATATCAAAAATCTGTCTAACAATGGTTTTCGAAATTTTCACACTTGGAGTGCTCGTAGTCCCATTTCCTGTTCTTCCGGCTCGGTTGATAAAAATTTTCACGACCTCTCTGTTGCCGGTCAGGGTTCCGCCAACCGGATGACTCCGGGTCTCCAAATTCTTTATCTTCGCGGTCTCCTTCTTATTGAAGCCGCTTCCTCACTCAATCAAACCGATAAACAGGATCTTATTACTCAAGATGCCCAGCTTGTCTGGAGTTGTGGTGGTTCTTGCGTTGAACTCAGTCAAAAACCTAAATCTTGCCGTCCGGTCACCTTGGCTGAAATCCTTTATGGTCTTCGCAGCGAACCTCTTTACTATTCTTCTGCTACATCTTCCCCTACCACCTTCCCTTCCGACATCATTAGTAAATTAGCTGCTTATTTTAATGGCAACTGTAACTCCGACTACGGTTGTTTTCAAAAACGCTTTCCTGGCGTTCCCTTCTCTCCACTCTCGCTTGCCGACTATCTTCTGATTTTCCACCAATTAAACCCCATTCCTCGTGGCAACGTTGACAATAGAGTCACTGTCACCCGTTATGATGGTTACGATACTGCCGCCCAAAAAAAAATCCTCCCCAATCCCACTGTCTTCCACCGCAATCTTCCCAATGCCGCCGCCCTTTTTTCCAATCAAGCTCCCGATGTCGTCTCTCTGGTCAACCCTGGTTCCCAACCACCCCTTCCCGACACCGATCTCTGCAACAACACCACTGTCAATCCTCCCGCCACCGACAAACCACCCCCGACCTCTATCCTTCTCTTTGTTCTCGGTCTTTTCAAACATTTGGCTCCGGGTGAAAGTTATGATCACTCCGAAACCAATGAAATTAAAAGTTCCTACGACCCCAAAATTATTAGCAATTCTGCCAAGGCTGAAAATACCTTCATCAACCTTATTCCGGCCGAGGAAATAAATAAAAACAATCTGGTGGGCCGTCCTTTTGCCAGCAAAACCGACACCAACAAAGATTTTCCTTTGTCCGACCCCTTTAATCGCGGCAACGACCTCTATACCACCTTCGGCAAATTTTTACGTCCCGCCGCCTGGTAGTCAACATGTTAGAATAAAAAAACATGAAATATTTCAAAATAATATTCATTGCTGTTTTTGTTTTTGCCTCCATATTTTTAAGACAAAAACTTTTAGCTCAATCTCCCTCCTCTCTTCAAAATAAATATCTTGATACCCAAAAAGCCACCAAAAGCCCCACTCTAGAAAATTGGTCCGGTGCTTCCATGGATAGTACTAGTTTTAAAATATTTACCTCTCTTGTCGGTGAAGATACTATTGATCAAAAGTTTTTTGATACTTTCAATACCACCGGCATGGTTCCCCGGGTCGTCCCTGGTGGGGCTCTCGGTACCGGCACCAAAATGGTTGCTTCCCTCTTCTCCCCTCCTGCTTCCGGTATCGAATATATTGCCCAATCTTGGGGCAATGTCTTAGGTAAGCCAGCCTATGCCCAAGGTGTTGGTTTCAAGGGTCTCGAGTTTCTTCTCCCTCTTTGGCGCTCTTTCCGAAACATCGTTTATGTTCTCTCCTCTCTTATTTTTATCGGCATCGGTATCATGATAATTCTTCGGGTCAAAATCAGTCCCCAAGCAGTTATTACTATTCAATCTGCTGTCCCCCAAATCATCACTTCCTTGGTTTTGGTCACCTTTAGCTACGCTATCGCCGGTTTAGTTATTGATTTAGGCAACTTTCTTTTAGGTCTTGTTGTCGCCCTTTTCTTTTCCGCCCAAAAAATCCCTCTCTCCGAATCTCTCTTTCCTACCTGGTCTTGGAGTAGTGGCTTCGTTGGCCTCAGCGATCTTGGCAACGCTCTCAAAGCCCTTTGGGACGAACTACTTGGTGCCTTTGGTGTTCCCAAACCTCTAAGTTTTCACTATCTTGCCAATCCTGACATCAACACCCTTAATCTGCTTACTTTTCGGGCTCTTCCTGGTTGGCTGGCTCTGGTTATGTTGGGTGGTCTTCTTGGTAGTGTTATTTTTGGTATTTTTGCTGGCAGTGTTGGCAATATCATTCTTGGCGGTACCGGCAATGGCATTCTCAGTGGTGTTGGTGGCCTTCTTGGTGGTGGCCTTGGTGGCCTCCTTGGCGGTCTCCTTATTCCCATTATTCTCTGTATTATCGTCGCTATCTGGTTAATTAAACTCTATTTTGGTTTAATTACCACCTATGTCACCCTAATTTTTAAAATTATTATTGGTCCCTTAGAAATCGCTTTTGGTGCCTTTCCCAATTCCAAAATGGGTTTTGGCTCTTGGTTTCGCGATGTTGTTGCCTACGTTGCCGTCTTCCCGATCGTTACCATTTTTCTGATCTTGGTTAATATAATTGTCGATGCTGTCGTTGGTGGTTTGGGTAATTTCGGTTCCGGTGCCGGTGTCGGTCAACCCGCCGTTTGGGCTCCAGGTCTTATTAATCTCGGTGGCACTATTACTCCCGCCATTCTTGGTGCCGCTATCGGCCTCGCCGGTCTGGCTCTTTTAAGCAAACTCCCTACCATGATTCCCGAGTTCATCTTTATGATCAAGCCCTCACCGTGGGGTAAAGCCATCGGCGAAGGCCTAGGTGACGTTGCCAAACCTGCCACTTTCGCCGGCAGAGCTGGACTTGAATACGCTGGACAAAAAGCTCAAAAGATAGGCGCTAAAGACGACGCCCCTTGGTACTGGAAGGCTGGCAAGATCGGCGCCGATGTTCTTGAAACCGGCGGTGTTATTAAAGGTAGCGGAAAAAGAAGGTAGGGTCAATTTACTCGCATCCGTACTTGCCCACAACTAACGTTTACTACCTCTAGCAAAGTTCTCTTTAAAATTAATTGCCCGACGTTTTGCTGTACTTGTTAGTGAGTCAGCTGCCAATAATTTTAACACCTCACCTCTTCTCGCCTTTCCGTTCGGACCAGACATTGTCGTCGAATCTTCCGTCATATGTCCAACTAAAGATTTCATTCCCAAGAAATAAGTATCATAGTCTTCACCTATTGCTGCCGCTCTAGGCAAAGGAATTCTATCATTTGGATTAAACCCACAAGCAATCGTAATCAACCAAGCCACAAAGCGTGGATCATCAACATAAGCCAAACCAGTTCTCCGCACTCCACTTGGTGCCGTCGGTTCCTGCCTTATCAGTGAAGTACTTTCCTGATACATTGATACAAACGTTTCCATGTCTTTTTCTGACATGGGAATTTTTCCCTTTATTACATTAAAAAGCCACTCTGCTCCTTGCACTTGATCACAGTGTGGTTGAAACATATTGTCATCATTTTCTATCAAAATTGAAGTCACTTGATCCAAATTCCCGCCTCGCAAAACCAAACCCAAGTTCGTATCAGTACCTATTTTCACCGACTCCAACATAGATACCGCCATTGTGTCAGGTAGTATCCACGCCAAATCATCCTCATCTATTAGTCTATTCGCAAAACCTGGCTCGTAACGCAACCGTTCTTTAATCCATGTTGAAGCTGGACCGGAAATAAATGGTTCTTGCTGGCCTTCATCACCTGCACCAATAATGGTGTGGGCTTTCCAAACTCCCCACTTTCCCAAAGCCTTTATCCTTGGATGGTCAATTGTCCTCAACTTATCACTTACTAACGTTGTTGGTTTTAGCTCTCGATAAAAATCCCATGCCTCAAACGAATTCCCCATATATAAAAAATTAATTGCTGTCGAAGCAGCTTCAGTTTTTTGTTGAGACGTCAAAGTATCCGGTAAACCGGCAACTAAATGTTTTCTTAATTCTCCCTGATTTTTCATCCACAATTTGACTTCAGGGGTCAAATTTCCCTCTACACCGCCAATTGTCTTGAACCTAAGTAATTTTTGGCCATACCTATCAGTATATTCCTGACATAAATCCCTTACTGTGTTCGCCAATGCTTCCTTAAAACCGGGCATTTTTTCCCACATTAGCTTAAATTCTTTATTTGTCAATTCCGGAATATTACCCCTTAACTTTTCTACATCCCTATTTCTCAAAAAAGCCTTATTAGCTGTCGCGTTAAGTAACCGCAATCTTAGGTCAATAATATACCTCTGGTCAGCATCTAAATTCAAATACCACTCAGGCGGAGCTTCATCATTAAATCGAACCCCGGACATATTCTCTTCCATTTCCACCATTCTCTCTCTCTTAAGTTCAAAATAAGGAGAAAATTCACCAGGTTCCCCTTCGGCTTCCGTTCCTGGGGTAACCCTTGGCGGCGGCATCATCCCGAGTCCCATATCCGGTCTCCTCCCTCTTGCTTCTCTCGCCGGCGCCGGCTCACTCTCTTCCGTTAGTTGACTCACTCTCATTTGTAGCATTCCTACTATTCTCATCGTCCCTCCTCTTCTCTTATCACCTCTTTCAACCCCGCTTTCATCCATCCATTCCCTTATTCCATCAATCGTTTTCTCGATTATTCTGGCATCATCCTTTGGTGACCCTGGGGTTTCAGATAAATAAAACTCCATTTCATTTATCCTCTCGCCTACTTCCGGCTCAACCACCACATCTCTTACATCCCGTGCTATCACCGCCAATGACCCAGGTAATTGTTCATAAATTCTGGCTTCGTCTCCACTGGCCAATGCCGCTTGTTGTTCGGCATTCCCTTGAGACAATGCCATAGCAATACACTGAGATAACTCTTCTCTACCTAAAAATAATTCCGGATTGCGTGGACTAGCCTCAATTGCCCTTACAAACTCAACAGCACTATCGAAACCGGTCGTTTCACTAACCAGCGACTGAACTGCCGATTCTCTCCTTGCTCCATCCTTCTCGTTTAAAATCCCCCTTGTCACCTTCCCTGCTCTAACCTCTACTTGGTGTTTCCAATCTTCACCGTATGCATGCTCCGCACTTGTCATTGCCGCTTCAATTGGTCTTTGTGCTTCTGCCATACCCAATTTTACCATCTCAAAAACCTATAATCCATTACAAACCATAAAGCCTCCCTTCTTCAAGGGAGGTGATCCCGACCAAATCGGGATCGGTGGGTTTATACCTTCCACCAATTTCCCGGCCAGATCACCTCTGTTTTAGTACTAAAACCACCGACTTGTCAACGATTAAAGTACTTAAAAAAAACAAAATCTATCCCTTCATCAACTCCTCAAACTCCCCCCCACTTGGACAAATTTCATAACCACTTATCCATTTCCCTCAACGCTTTCTCCAAAGGCATCACCCTCACCCCATCCACAAACAACTCCTGATCGCCACCATATAGTAAAACTAATTTTGCCTCCGGATAATCCATCCGAAATTTCTTTAGTCCACTTACCATTTCTTTTTTAAACTTACTATTACTTTTAACCTCAATTGCCACTAGTCCCCTTTTTCCATACAACACAAAGTCCACTTCTACTCCAGTGGCTGTTCGATAGTAGCTTATTTTATAATCTAGATTTAATAAGTCATTGTTTGCCACCAGTTGACTTAAAACCAGTGTCTCCACCGCCACCCCACCCACCTCATCATCAGAATCAAGTGGTCCTACCGGTCGAATTGATTTGTAAACTCCACTATCAAAAAAATAGAATTTAGTGTGAGACACTAGTCTCCTTTTTGCCCTCTTTGTAAAAGGTTTCAAAAGATATCCAATCAACAAATCCTCTAAAATATCAAAATGGGCACTTACCAATTTCCTGTCCACTCCCACGTCTCGCGCTATCTCTGACATATTTAGCAATTGCCCTTGAGAATAACTGGCCGCCTCCAAAAATCGTGCAAAAGCCGATAAGTTCCGTGTTAATCCTTCCTGCATTACTTCCTGTTCTAGATATGTCTGAACGTAGCTTTTTAGATATTCTTCATAGTTCTCCGACTGCGCCAGCGGTAACATTCCCCTATTCACAGCCCAATTTAATTTGAAATCACTCCCCACCTCTGTCGCCGTCAGAGGATACATTCGATATGATAATGATCTCCCTGCCAACAAATTATATCCACCCCTGCGAATTTTTCTGGCGCTACTACCAGTCAAAACAAACTTCATCTTTTTATCTTCAATTAAGCGATGTACTTCATTTAATAATTCCGGTACCCGTTGCACCTCATCTATCACCACATACTCCCGATTATCAGGAGGGATATATTGCTCCAATCTTCCCGGATCAGATATTAGCCGGTTAAATAACTCTGATTTTAATAAATCCAAATATATTGCTTTCGGGTAACTCGCTTTTACCCAAGTCGTCTTTCCCGTCCCTCGTGGGCCAAACAAAAAGAAACTCTTATCAGTGTCTGGTTTTAGTGTTCTGGCGTACATATCTCCATTTTACATTGTAATATGGTATTGTCAATCCCTATCATTCGAATCATTATTTCATCAACTCCTCAAACTCCTTCTCATCCAAACTCTCTTTTTCCAGTAATTTCGCTGCCAGTTGATCCAATTTTTTCCTATTTTTGGTTATAATCAATTTTGCCCGCTCATGTGCGGCATTAACTATTTTTTTAATCTCCTCATCCACTCGGGATTGCATCTGGTCAGACACTTTTGACGGCTCCATCCAGGCTTTCCCCCAATCATTCAGGTCAATCTGTGGCCCGAAAT
>CAZSLG010000035.1:0-3127 GCA_964607745.1 uncultured Gammaproteobacteria bacterium
AATCGAATTAAGTAATCCGGCCACCAATTGGAGTGACGAAACCATTTACCTAAAATTATATTTTTGCGGGGGATACGAATATAGTCAACGTCGGGGCGGGCGACAAGACGTTTTAATTCACGTTTAAGCGATTTGGGAAGATATTCATCGGGGTCCAGAAGGATTATCCAACGGCCGGTAGCCTTTGACAGGGCAAAATTTCTGGCCGGTTCGACATATTTTTTGGGTTTGAACGAAAATACTTTGGCACCAAAATTTTGGGCAACAGAGACACTATTGTCGGTGGAATGCATGTCAACTACAATTATTTCATCGGCGAAGCCGGTGAGTGTTCGAAGACATTTATTCAGAGAGTCGGCTTCGTTTCTAACATTAATTACAGCAGAAATTAACGGTCTCATGGTAATAGTTTATCACCTTTGGAGGTGTTGAAATTGGTAACAATGGTCTTGTCCTATACAAATCTTGAGACCTTTTATAAATAATATGATTTAGCATGTATCAAAAGGTACCAATACTCTTCTATATCATATTATCTCATAGTGTATTGACAAATGTATTATTCTTGTTGTATTATTGTTTTGTACTAGCTGGGCGCAAGCCCTTCTTCAGCTAAGATATATCTAAGCCGAGAGGCTAGTACACAAAGTAGCTCCTACGGGAGCTTTTTTGTTTTTTTTCTCTTATAGTAGGGAATTACACTTTTAAAGGTAAACTTTCCAAAACCAACCCTCTCAACAATAACACCGATTTTTTTGTTGCCACAAAAACCAACTAGCTCATAACCGATTGTATTTTTGATCTTACCTTTAATTTTTCTAGTACCACACCTTATTTCAATTATTTTTGTACTTTTAGAAACTATGGTCGGAACGTATTTTAAGTTTATTAGTTTTAAATACTGTTCACTCAATTTTCTTGGCATAAGGTTAGATTCGTAAATCAAGTGCGTAAAACCTTCGGAGGTAAAAAAGACAGTGTTGTTCAGCACGGGACAATTGATAGATACTATGCTCCGATAGAATTGACGTTGTTGGTCGATGAATAACCTAAAATCTTTCATAACTGTATTTTACTTCTCGGCTTTAAGTATTAGCAAGTCAACCCTTATTTTCTCAAAACCGGTTGCCACCTTACCTTTCTCCCCAGATCAGACCATACATCCCACAATTCCTATCTATCGAGCCCAGGGCGTCGGCGGCTGTGTATCTACCTTCGGCAACTCCAGTTATATTGGCTGATATAAGTGCACGACAGTTTTTGGGTAAACCAGTATCACCAAACGTTTGTTTTTGATTCCCAATCCCCATTATGTATCCGAGATAAAAAGCGGCCAAAAGGAAAATTATTTTTAGTATCATGTGTAAAGTTTAACACTAAAACAGGTGGCCAAACGTATAATGTAACTAGATACAATCACCTTTGGACCCGATAAATTAAAGTTTCCTGATTGCTAAATATTTTATTTAAGTAAAGATTATCAACGTTTAGTTTATTAAACTCTCTTTGGTCGCCAACTAGGTATATATAATCGATTTGGTTGTTGACCAAAAAACCCCGATCTCTAAAGATATTGAGTTGCTTAAAGAAATCAAGTGAATTAAGACGTCGAGACTGCCAATCGTACCCGGAATTAGCCAAATTCATTTCATCTTCAAGATAGGTAATATGTTTTGAGTAGGCGGAAACATAGGCAGTAGTCTCATAAACATAGAGAGGTAGTGGGGTTGTTTTAAATTTGGATCTTAAAAATTTATCATAAGGAAAAGTTAGGACAATGCCGGGTGGTTGGGAAGACAAAAATGACAAAGCCTGTAATTCGGAGGCAGGGATGTAGGCAGGGGCCGGGTTACCTAAAAATTGGGGAAACGATCCGATAAGCGGCAGTAAAAGCGATAAGACCATGATTAGTATTAACCAATATTTTTTGTTATTGATTAAAAAACAGGTTAGGGGGATATTTAACAAAAAAAGAGCGTAATACAAAAACTGGATGGTATTCCAACTGGTACCTCCCTGAATAAAGAGGGTAGGAATTAACATCAAAATAAAACTACTTAAAAAGATAGCTGAGTTTAACCATGATTTGTTTTTGACCCAGTCGAGAATTGCCAAAATCCGCCAAGCAAAATTACCGGCCACAAAGATCTGGAGACCAAGCAAATAGATGAAAAATAAGAAAAAGGCATGGTTGCCACTAGACTCGAAACCATAACGAAGTGAGGCTAGCTTGGGGATAAATAGACGTTCCGGAGACTCAATCAGTGAATTGATAAACCAAAAAGGTTTATAGACTAAAAGAGATGATGATTGGGGGTTAAATTTGAAAAACAGAAGAATGGCTAAAAGAAAAACTATAGAAAATTTTATAAAATAACGGCGGTTTTTTAGACAATATATCAAAAATAGAAAATAGGCAGGTATAGCTGAATATATTTTTATTACAGGAAGAAGTATAAGAATAAAGATAACGATAACTTGATGAATTTTGGTAAATACTACCGGATGTTTTATTAATATTAAAATTAAATATATCAACAGAAGAATAGAAAGAGCAAAGGGTGGATTAAGTTGGTTACTCGGACTTTGCATGGCCCAAAATAATGACTCACCATCGAAGGATCCCGATCTAAAATATGACACCAGCCAACCAAAGGAATTATTGGCACTATTGAGAATCATTAACAAAAGACCGCCCTCAAATTTACCAGTAAGGGTATAACCCACCCTGAAACTTAGATATATAAAAAGTGAAGCGGAGATTAAAGGAAAAAGTTGAAATAACCAAAGCGGAGACGAAATATGGGTAAGTTTCGACAAAGTAGAGATGCTGATATCAAAAAAAGGGTGATAGTTTTTTAAATACTCACCGGAATAGATGGGCATTTTTATGGATAGTGGGTTGTCGATGTGGTTGATTAGACTAAGATGCCAAATACCATCATGCCCGTTTGGACCCCAAAAGGAAATACCATTATCGGAATTTAGGCCACTTCTTATTACCGGCAGAACCTGGACAAATAAGCAAACCAAAAAAAGAATAGAAAAAATTATTTTTTTGACTGCAATTTTTTTATTTGATGGTAAAACCATTGAAGTTCCTGAAGGTTAAAAATATATAAATATA
>CAZSLG010000035.1:3227-8147 GCA_964607745.1 uncultured Gammaproteobacteria bacterium
ATCCAGGTTAGGACAGTCCACATAATCATTAATTTGGTAGTGATTTTTATCTTACCGACAGCGTTAAAAGCATTGGTTAAGGGGGTGGTGACAGCAGCAATAGCATATGAGGCAGCGATAAAATATAGTGGGATTAGCCCTGGCAGCCACTTGGCGTATTTGGGAATAATCATAATAATATCAGCAGAAACCAAGGATATCCCGGCAAGAATCGGAAAAACAACTAGTGAAATACAATAAATACTACGACTGATAAATCTTTTTAACAAAGACAAATCATCTTGAACCCGGGAAAATGTAGGAAAGGTAACTTTCATAATGGCATCCATAAATGAAAGCGGTATTCGTGGGCCTTTTCGGGCCCAGGACAAGATGCCAAAACCTTCACGACCAATTATGCCGGCGACCAATAAATCCGACAGACGATCTTTGGCCAAGGCAATAAATGAGTTTAATTGATAAGGAATTCCAAAACGGAGAAGCTTTTGGGTTGATTTAAAATTTAAACTAAATCCGATACTCCAGGGTGAAAGGCGATACATGATCGCCAGGCCGACAATACTTTTGATAAAGGTAGCGATAGAGTAAGAAAAAATTCCAAATCCAAGATAAGCAAAAGTTACCGCGATGATGTAAAACAAAAGATTTTCAATCAGGTCGACGAGAGAAATTTGTTTGAAGTCAAGTTTTCTTTCCAGCAAGACCGAAGGGATGGTTTTGAGTGAAGCGGCATTGAATGCAAAACAAAGCGAAGCAACGATGGAGAGTTCTCCCCAGCCGTAATTATGGGATAGAGCAATCCGAGGATAGATAAGAACGACAATTATTAAACCTAGGGTGACCAGTAGTTGCTGGATAGTAAAAGTAGATCTTAGTTCATTTTGGCCAACTTCTTCTTTTTGCTGGATGAGGGCAGAAGCCAGACCAATATCGGAAAAATATCCCAGAATTGAAATTGACTCGGAAACAATGGCAAAAAGTCCGACCTCACCAATACCCAATTTTAGAGTCAGAAGAAAGAATCCAATAGTACCAATAAATTGAACCGCCATGTTTCTTATTGATAAAAACATTACACTTTTGGTGGTTTTGGATTTTATTTTTTCAATTTCAAGAATTTCCATATAAGAAAAACCCACGAGAGTAATGATAAATAATTGGCAATAGTTCTGATGGGGGTGTTTCGAAGCTTTAGAAAAAGCTGGTGGTTACCCGGACCGAGTTCAAAACGGATTCTACCTAAAAATGGTTCGATTTGAAAATTTAGAGGTATCTGGCGGTCATAAAGTGTAAAATCCGGAAACGCCAGACGCGAGAGTGTAAGAGTAGCTTTTTCTTTTAAATCTAGATTAAAAAATAACCAATCGGTTCCTGATTTTGTGCCACTGGTTTGATAGGACACCTTGGGGGAGATTTCATCGATTATGTCACTGGGGGGGGAAATGGCAGCGGTTTGGGCACTTTTAGGTAGATAATCAAAAGAACCGGAAGTAATTTGGTTGGTCCAGGCTAAGCCTGACAACTTTTCCGAATCAGTAACCGGTCCGTGAGTGATAGGAGTAAGGTGTTGCCAATTGATAATCAGAAGTATTAATACAAGAGGAAATATAATTATAAAAGTGGGTTTGGGATTGAATTTGAATTTATTAAGATAAAACCCCAAGGATCCAACAGAAAAGGAGAAAAGAAAAGCAGAAATGTTTAAGAAACGCCAGGGAAATTGAACTTTTTGAATCGGCGTGAAAAGCTGCCAAAAAAGATAACTTTTTTGATGAGCCATAAAAGTAGAAAAGAACCCAAGAAGAACTAGAAATATGATTAACAAAACAGTTTTGAGGTGGATTTTGCGATAATATAGGTAGAAAGAAAATATTAGGATTAATGACGGTAAAAGCCAATGAAGATAACCAACCATGAATGACATTTGATCTTCAGTCCCCCATACAGATGGACCCTCACCCCAGAAGTTACTTAGAAATAGCTGTTTTAAGGAAGCAAAATGGGCCGAATAGTGGTAGTAGCCGGAAAACATAGAATCAATTTTGACAAGTCGGCTCTCAAATAATACCGGAAGTGTAAAGAAAGCGGAAAGTCCGATTGAAAGAAGAGCGGAAAATAAGAGATTTTTAATTACAGAAAAAGACAAAGGTTGATGAATTAACCAAAAAATAACCCAAATAGCGATAAAAGGAGCAAAAGCGAGCATCATGGGATTGTGTGACAATAAGACCCCACATATCGACAGGGAAAGAAAAAGAAGATAGTAGGTCTGATGTTTTTTGGCAGTAATTAGCCGGTAGGAAAAATAAAAGATTAGGGGAAAAAACACGGAAGCCCAGGCCTCATTCATAGCTCCACGAACATAAATGTTGAGATTTCGATAGGGGGCGTAAACATAAAATAAGGTTGACAAGAATGCACCCAAAGGGCCAAAGAATATAGAGGCACATAAATACATAGCCAAAGCTGAAAAAAGTATCTGGCTTATAGCTGTTAATTTGACGGTAGTAATGAAACTAAATCCAAAAACACGAAAAAATTCACCGACGACATAGGGAAGAGGTGGATAGAAATTAAAAAGTGGATAGCCATAACCGAAATCAAGGTCGGGAGACCACCGACATGGGATTTGGCCATCAAGAAGACATTTTTCCATCTCCAATTGACGAATAATTTGAGTGTCATCATGCATGTTCCAATACTGCCCCGGTTTGAGCAGAAAAAAGAAGGCGGGGATCAAAAGTAAGAACAACAGAATTTTAATCTTCATAGTTTATAAAGAAGAAGTTGACTACCATCAGGCTTGGTGAAACTTTGAGTTAGCGACAGACGATCAAGGGCAGATTGACTCAGTGTCTGTTTGGGTGAGTTTAGTAGAAGATAAACATCGTCGCCGAAGTTTTTAGCGTCAATTAACTTGGCGGGAATTTGGGTTAAACCGGTGTCTAAACCAAAAACGGTGAGTCGGGGAATACTGTCAGTGTAGATTTGAAGACCATCGGGAAGAGTACCAAAATAACCTTCGGTGCCGACAATAACATTGTAATTTATTGAACGGGAGATAAGATAGTCGGCTGCAGACTTAATCCCCCAGCCGGCAGTCCAACCTTCAAGATAACCACTTTCGGAAACGGGCAGTTTCACGTTAAAGGGCCTGAAAGATACCATAAAAAGCCAATAAAAATTAGGTAGAAAACAAAGTAATATAATTAATATTTGAAGTTTAATTGATTGAAAAATTTTTTGAGATAGACGGAAATATTTAATTAATGACAAAGAAAGAAAGATGATTAACGATGGCGCAGTAAAAAGAAAATAACGACCGGTAAAGACTTTGATTAAACACAGATTGGCCAGAGTCGGCAAAAGAAAGAAACATAAAATAAAAAGTGAAGGGCGGGTTAGAGATTTTGATTTTACCAACGGGATGACAAAGGCAATTATTGACAGAACCAGGAAAGGAAGTGATAGGTATTGAAGATAGTAGACTAATAGGTCTTTTAGGTGAGGAATAAGGGGGTCAAGAGGGTGACGTAAAATTTCGGAGAGAGGCCAGACATAATCAAGATTTCGGAGGGCAATTTGTTGAAATTGGGGACCGAGACGAAGAAGATTAAATATTAAGAAAGCGATAAGGGCCGAAAAAAGTGGATAATAAAATTTTCGGCTTGACGACAGTAGAACAAAACCTAGATTAGATAAAACCACAAAATAAATGGCAGGTGACTTGGTTAGCCAGGCCAGCCCCAGAACAAAACCTAAAAACATGGATATATCAAGACGGGGGTATTTGGCTAAAAGTATAGTAAAAAAGAGGGTCAGGACACCAAATAGGGAAAGTAAGCCATCAGGAAGGGCTAAGCGATCGAAAAAGAATGTTAGAGGCAAAAACAGATAAACCAAACCTGGAATTAGTGATAGAAGGGGATATTTATTGATAGAATCTAAAATAAAAATATGAGGTTGCTTGGTTTTTGAGGAAAAATTAAGATAAAGAGAAAAGGTTAAGCAAAGGCTGATTAGAGAAAATAGGCCGATTACAACCGATAAAGTCCGGCCGGCTAAAAGCGGATCAGAAATAATTTTAAAAAATGGAACGGTTAGCCACATGAAGAGAGGTTGTTTTCCATCTGAAAGAGGAACAAATCTCAGAGTTTCGACATTTTTAATAAGTTGTGACCAGCGAAGATAGATGGCCTCGTCACCAAAGACAGGAATTGAGGTGAGGTTCTGGAGACGGGTAAGAAGATAAACAAAAGACAAGATAATGAGACCGAAAATAAATTTAGGTTTGATCATAGAAACCTCTTAAATCGTTTAACTTTACCCGGTAAATTTCTGAAATCATTTGGAGAGACTCTTTTTTGAAACGGGCGGCATCATCTCCCTTGGTGGTGCTGGTGTCTCTGTTTTGCCACTCAACCTCAACTTCCATGATTTTGGCGCCAAGCTTTTGGGCCATAAAGAGCAGCTCGACATCAAAAGCGGAAACCCGCCAGCCGGATTGGGCCGATTTAGATTGAAAAAATTGAAGCCGGGGAAATAAATTTAGGGCGAGCTTAGTTTTAATTACTTTGAAACCGCACTGGGTGTCAATTAATTTAGGTAAAAGTACCAGGCGTCGAAAAAATAAAAAAGTTTGAGCCATGAGTTTTCGCAAAATACTATTACCATTTCGGCGTGAGCCGCGGGAACCAATGACAATGTCGTAATTTTGGTTAAAATACGGGATTAATTTATATATTTCTTTAAGAGGAGTAGATTGGTCCATGTCAGTAAAGAGGACGAAGGGGTATTTGGACTCTTTTACCCCACTCCAAACAGCTCCAGGCTTGCCTCCATGGGGAAGGTTTAACACTCTAAACTTAGGATGGCTTTGAGTAAATTCCCTAAGTATGGGCAGACTATTGTCGGTAGATT
>CAZSLG010000036.1:0-5864 GCA_964607745.1 uncultured Gammaproteobacteria bacterium
AATGATTAAAGCAATAAAAATAAAAAAAATGATTCCGAAACGTTTGATAAAGAAAGTATAGCTTTTCTATTCGACGGTGACGATACCGGACGAAAGATTAGTGGCGGGGAGATCGGTTTTACAGAGAACAATAACGTAGCCGTAGAACTTATCAGAAATTTCCTTATGGTGGGAGGCGACTTTGTAGTTACCGGGGGCAACGTCGAGCTGAAGCGGGCTATGGGGTAGATCATGACCAAAATCGGATACGACAACTTTTCCTGAAGGGATGGCAATAATATAGGTAGGACTGGACTCGAGGAGGAAACGATACTCTTTGGGATTGGCGACCGGCTCGGGCCCGTCAACACAACGGAGGATGATATCGTAAGTGCCGTCACCACCGGTGCTAAAATGGAAAATTTTCCCTTGTTGCATGTCCTCAATGATAAAGCGATCGAATTCTGCCGAAGAGGAATTGATGTACCTGTTTTGAAAAGCGGTATCGGAAACGGAAATGGTGCCACCCTCAACGGAGATGGTACCGAGTTTGGTAACCAAGGTTTTGGGCTCGCCACCCTTGAGGGTGTAATATTGGCCAATGACCTGGGACAGATCGCGGGGACTGCCAGGAAATTTTTTGAGCAGATCGAGAAATTTTTCCAAGTCTGCCAGGTTGTTGGGGCCCGATTTGAAGGCTTGAATAATGAAACTATTGATCTTGGGGGCTAATCGGTACTTTTCCTTGGGGCTAAGAGTGGCAGAAATGGCGGCATAATGATCAAAAAGGATCAGCCAATTCTCTTTGGTGCGAAGTTTTTTATCACGATGGATAAGCCGCTCAAGTTCCTTTGGATCCATGAGGAATTATAGCTTATTATATAAAGAGATGAAAGAAATCGGACGGATATTTTTAGTAATCCTGATAGTTACGGGACTGGGATGCGGGGTAATTCTGGTAAAAGATCGGATTGATAAAAAAGCCAATAGCCAGGATAAATACATGACTTTTTCTCTGGAAATTTATGATCAAATAAAGACGAATTATTGGGAAAAAATATCCGATGACGAATTGAGTAACATTTTTCTGTTGGCAGTGAATAAATTAACAGGGAAGACAGATAGCTTGGTAAGTCAGGACAAAAAATGGGTGAAAACATTAATTAAGGGACTAAAAATTGAGGAGGGTAATAAGAAAGAGTTTTTTGCCACTATGGGAGACTTGGTGTTGGCCAACCTGCAACCCTTTGGGCGGTCACGCCTATATGCCCAAAAGGATGAAAAGGCATTAAGTAATGCGGTCAATAATGTTGAACCCGGAACTGATCGTTTTGCGACATTAGGGGTGGATAAAAATGCTGACGACCAGAAAGTGGCTGAGGCTTTTGTGGAAAAATCCAAGGAGGCAACCACTACAGCTCAAAAAGCAGAAGTGAAAAAGGCCTACGAGGTGTTAAAAGATGAACCAGCCAGAAAAGTGTATGCGGTATCCGGGGTAGAACCGACGATTGAATACAAACTGCTAAATCCCCAGATTTTTTATGTGCACTTAACTAAATTCTCACCAACAACTTTGGAAGAGTTTGCCCGGGTGACCCAAAAAGTTGATGAAGGTGAAACCTTGGATACCTTAATTTTCGATTTGAGAGGAAACATCGGCGGAGCGGTTGACGGGCTCCCCTACTTTTTGGGTCCATTTATCGGCATGGATACTTATGCTTATCAGTTTTACCACCAGGGAGAAAAAGAAGATTTTAAAACTAAGATTGGTTGGATGAAAAGTCTTTTACGTTATAACAAGGTAATAATATTAATTGATGAAAACTCCCAGTCTACGGCGGAAGTGATGGCGGCTACACTTAAGAAATACAACGTTGGGGTAGTGCTGGGAACGACGACTAAAGGTTGGGGAACAGTGGAAAAAGTGTATTCCTTAAAAAATCAGATAGCCGATGATGAGACGTATTCCATATTTTTGGTTAACCGGGTAACCCTACGGGAAGACGGACAGCCGATTGAAGGCCGGGGGGTGGATCCGCAAATCAGTATCAAAGATCCGGATTGGAAAAAAGAATTGTTGAAAAAATATAATTTTCCGGGAATTGTCAGGGCGGTAGAAGAGATATATAAAGGTCTATAAAAACACTGCTAACGAAATAAATCCAAGAATTTGTCTAAAACGCTTTTGGGTTTAATTGTTATCCCACCTTCTTCCATCTGCTGATTCAGCTCGTCACTAGATATAGTAACCGGTTCGTCCGGAACGGTAACAGTAACCGTTTCTGGCGGAATATTTACAGTAATTGGCTCAGCTGGGATCTCGACTGAAATCGGCTCGTCTGCTTCCAGATTAAGAGAAGGTATATCTTCTTCGACTTCTACCTGCATAATATCTTCGTTTCTAATTCTTAACGAATGAGTGACATTACCACCTTCTGGTAATTCCCAATATTCGACATTATTTGTTGGCTCAACATCTGCAACACGAAGACCTTTTTGATAATGAGCCAATTCAACTTCTGGTGTGTCATCCCATCTCCAAAGAGCAAATTCAGGGGGTTGATCGCGATTTACGGTTTGAACGATAAGCATCTCTTGAGGTTTTCTAAATCTATGCGAGTAATAATCAGTTACTCCAAGGTCTCCAGTGGCAGCACGGCCTTCGAGTATCCCTCCGGTCGGAATCGGGGTCATGGCAGGAATTAAGAATCCGTCTTCCGCCCGCATTTCCGGTGTGTGGGTATGCCACCATCCAAGGACTTCAAGATGATGATCCGCATAATCAGGGTTCTCCCTCATGGACTCCAGTGCGTTTAACATAAATTCTTCTCCGTCCATAATGTGAAATTGTCCAACCTTAGCATTTTCAGGGATATATGCCAGGGTGTCTGCAATATGACGAATCCCGTTTTCCTCCCAACCTACCAAAAAACCACCGACTTCATCCTCAAGATGTAGCAGAGAAAGTCGACTGATATTATTCACGGCACGAGAACTGATGGTGATGGATCCAAATTTGGCCTCAGTTTCAGGATCAGCAACACCAATTACATTATCATGATGGGACGAAATAATTTCGATCGCTAATGGATTGTCTGCACTGGGTGGTACATTTACCGACATAATTTGATTATAACCGGTGTTGCTGGACTGATCCAGTTATAGAGTTATAATTGCCCATGGATGAATTGTTGGATTTAGTCAATGAAAAAGACGAAGTGATTGGGGAAGTGTGGAAAAGCGAGGCGCATAGAAACCCGAAACTAATTCACAGGGAAATACTTATATTGATATTTGACAAAAATAACAGATTATTAATGCAACAGCGCAGTTTTAACAAGATAAAATATCCAGGATATTGGACCGAAAGTTGTGCCGGGCATGTGTTAAAAGGCGAAGAGCCAGAGACAGCGGCACATCGGGAGTTAAAAGAGGAACTTGGCTTTGATGTGCTTCTGAAATTTGTTGAAAAAAGATTGGTAGATAGAATATATGAAAGATATTTTAAGTATTATTTTGTAGGTAGATATGCAGGCGAACTAATAATGATAGACAGAGACGAGGTAGAGGATACGAAGTTTTTTACTTTGAACAAATTTGATAATTTATACCGAAACGAGACGGAGAAGGTATTGGTGCAACATATATCAGAAATCAGAGCTATTTGGTTAGTGAACAAGTAAAAAAGCCCCTAGAAGAGGGGCTTTTAATAACTAAGATTACCACAATGTGGAGATTGCTTCGCTTTACGCTCGCAATGACGGATTTATCACATCATGCCGTCCATACCACCCATGCCACCCATACCGCCACCACCCATGTCAGGCATTGGGGGACCCTTTTTCTCGGGCATATCGGCAATTAAGACATCGGTAGTCAAAATCATGGTACCAACCGAAACGGCATTAGTTAAGGCAGATTTCGTCACTTTGGCCGGATCAAGAATACCGGCTTTGGTCATGGAGACCATGGCACCAGAAATGGCGTTGTAGCCAAGATCCGATTTAGGATCAGCCAAAAGAGCATCTTTGATTTGATTAAAGATATAACCGGGATCTTCACCACAATTTAGGGCCAATTTTCGAATCGGCTGCTCGAGAGCGTATTCCAAAATGGAAATACCAACCTTTTCTTCTTCGGAGTCGGTTTTAACATTTTTAAGAGCAAAAGAAGCCCGAAGCAGAGCCACACCGCCGCCGGGAAGAATTCCCTCTTCAATGGCAGCTTTAGTAGCGTCAACGGCATCTTTGACCCGTTCGAGTTTTTCCTTCATCTCAATTTCAGTAGCGCCGCCGACCTGAATAACAATGGCGCCGCCAACTAATTTGGCGATCCGCTCCTGAAGTTTTTCTTTGTCATAATCTGAAGTTTCCTTATCCATTTGAGTCCGAAGCTGAACAACTCGAGCGGAAACTTCGGCTTTGGAGCCGTGGCCGCCAATGATGCGGGTTTTGTCTTTGTCGGAAGTAACCGAATCGGCCTGACCACAAAATTCAGCCGGATCAAGACTGTCAAATTTGGCACCAACATCCTCGGAAATTACCTGACCACCGGTTAAAACGGCAATATCCTCAAGCATAGCCTTGCGGCGATCACCAAAACCGGGGGCTTTAACCGCCAAAACATTGAAAGTACCGCGAAGTTTATTGACCACCAAGGTAGCCAGAGCTTCGCCGTCAATATCTTCGGCAATAATGACGAAGTTTTTGGTTAATTTAATTAATTTTTCTAAAAATGGCAGAATGTCCTGAATGGAGCTGATTTTTTTATCGGTGATGACGATGTAAGGTCTTTCAATAACTGCCTCCATAGATTCAGTGTTGGTGGCAAAGTAGGGAGAAAGAAAACCATTGTCAAATTCCATACCGGAAGTTTCTTTGGTTTCGAGTCCCAAACCTTTGCCTTCTTCGGCGGTAATTAAACCATCGCGACCAACCTTAATAACAGCGTCAGCAATTACCCGACCGATTTCAGCAGATCCCGCCGAAATGGTAGCCACATGCTCGATACTGGATTGATCCTTGATCTTAATTTCTACTTTCATTTTGTCCAATTGTTCAATAATGGCGGCCAGACCCTTTTCTAAACCATTACGGACCATCATCGGGTTGGCACCGGCGGCCACATTTTGAAGACCCTTGTTGGCGATAGCTTGGGCCAAAAGGGTGGCGGTGGTAGTACCGTCGCCGGCAATATCGTTGGTCTTAGAGGCGGCTTCCTTGAGAAGTTGAGCACCCATATTTTCAAAAGGTTCTTTAAGTTCGATTTCTTTGGCAACGGAGACACCATCATGAATGACTGAAGGTCCACCCCATTTTTTGTCGATAGCCACATTTCGGCCTTTGGGACCGAGAGTGGTGGTGACAGCATTGCTTAAAATATTAATACCTTTAAGTAAGGATTGACGGGCATCCTGCCCGAATTTTAGTTGTTTTGACATTTTTTTAGATAATTAGATTAATAGATAAGAAGATAAATAGTTTATTTGATAATTGCCATAACATCCTCAAATTTGAGGAGGAGAAGGTCGACGTCATTTTCCTTGTATTCTTTACCACCCCATTCGCGGTAAATAACAATGTCGCCTACTTTACAGGGAGATTCCCTTTTGGTGCCATAGTCGGTAAGCATGATGTCTCCGACGGCTAAGACTTCACCCTGTTGGGGTTTGTCTTCGTGGGAATCGGGAAGGACGATACCGGAGGAAGTGGTTTTTTCCTGTTTTTGGGGTTTAACTAAAATATATCCGGAGGCGGGAGTGATTTTTGATTTGGACATAAAAGATATAATTAATAAATAAGCAGGTGGGGCAGATCCGCCAAAGGCGGACTGCGGATTGACTAAGCAGTCAATTCCTCGGACTGCTAATATTATAGCTAAGTAGG
>CAZSLG010000036.1:5964-8094 GCA_964607745.1 uncultured Gammaproteobacteria bacterium
AGGCGCGAGAAATAATTGCTTCCGGCGGGGCGCCAAGTGTGGAGGTAACAGCAACCTTGGAGTCAGGAGTAATAGGAGAGGCATCAGTATCATACGGGGCGTCAGCGGGTAGTTACGAGGCAACGGTACTATTAGATGGTGATGAAAAAAGATACAACAGTAGAGGAATGTTGGGTGCCGTTATGAATATTAATAGTATTATTGGACCGGAGATAGCGGGAATTGAGGCCAGCGGACAAAGGACTATCGATGAGAAAATGATAAATCTGGACGGAACGGAGTATAAGACAAAATTGGGAGGAAATTCAATTTTAGGAGTAAGTATGGCAGTGGCGAAGGCAGAAGCAGAAGAGGAAAAGTTACCATTATATAAGTATCTTCAAAAAGTTTATAAATTGGACCCGACCAATACTTTACCAAAACCAATGGTGGTAATGATAGAAGGCGGAAAGCACGCTGATAATAGTACTGATATACAGGAGTACCTGGTATCGAGTCTGGGGGTGAAAAGTGCGGCTGAACATATCAGGGCACAATTGGAGATATATGAAGCGTTAAAGAAAATTTTAAAAAATGAAGGTTTATCAACCAATGTGGGAAACGAAGGAGCTTTTGCTCCCGGCGGGATTTTAAGTAATGAAAAACCGATTGAATATTTAGTAGAGGCGATTAAAAATGCCGGATATGTGCCGGGGATTGATGCCGGAATTTCGATTGATGCGGCGGCTTCTGAATTTGCCAAAGCAAATTCTGAATTACAAATTACGTCCACAGGATTTCGTAAAACTCAAAATTACGAATTACGAATTGAGAATAAAACTTTAACTTCAGCAGAACTAATCGAATACTATCTTTCGTGGCTACCAAAATATCCAATTGTCAGTTTTGAGGATATGCTCGACGAAAATGATTGGGAAAACTGGACAGTCTTAACAAGTAAAATGGGAAATATGCCTAATATTGCCGATGATTTGACAGCGACAAATTTCCGTCGATGGCAGAAAGCGATTGAAATGAAGGCGGCGACGGCGATATTAATAAAACTAAATCAGGCGGGAACGGTGAGTGAAACAATTGATTGTTGTCAACTCTCGCAGGAAAACAGTATGTGGACAGTAGTGTCACACCGGGGCGGCGGAGAGACCAATGATACATTTATGGTGGATCTAGCAGTAGCCGTGGGTAGTGAATATATCAAATGCGGTCCAACTCGGGGGGAGCGAGTGGCTAAATATAACAGACTGATGAGGATTGAAGAAGATATTAGACTTTAGATTTCGTACTGAAAAAATTGATCATAAGGAATAGTCCAGGAGACAGTGTCTTCAATTGAGGCTTTTTCCATGATTTTTCGGAAAAGCCGAATGGAATTGCCGTGGGCAGAGACTGAAATACCCAGATTTTGTCCGCTATATTTTGCCTTCAGATCAGCAATAAAGTCCCCTACCCGGACTTCGACATCGGCAAACGATTCGCCATTGTCAGCTTTATCCTGCCAGCCACGGTGCCATTTATCAAACATGTCTTGCCCATATTTGGCAATAGTCTCGACATGAGTATGGCCGGAAAGATTGCCATAGGAACGTTCAATCATCCTGTCGTCTGTCAAAATTTGCTTGCATTCAGGATGAAAGACTAATACTTCTTTTAAGGTGTCAATAGAGCGGGAAAGGCGGGTTTGGTAGGCAAGATCGATGGTTTTATCTTTGAGTAAGTTTCCAATAACTTTGGCTTGTTGGATCCCCAACGGGGTCAATTTGGAATCTAACCAGCCGGTAAAAATTTTATCGCGATTGAAACAGGTCTGGCCGTGACGGAAAAGAAAAATAGTTGACATACGAATAGTATCAAGTATTAAGTAGTAAGTATCAAGTATAAATCAATTTGATAAATTATCCCTTGACTGAGCCATATTATCATGATATGATTTCTTAAATTTGGAACACGAACGAGGACGTAATACACCCTCGAAGTATGCCGACAAAATCGGTACGGGAGCTCCCGAAACAGAGCTAGAGTATCACTGCTTTTAGCAAGTACTCGATAATAAGTCTGACTTATATCGAAGCTAGAAGCACCGCGAGGTGCTTTTTTTAGTGGTAAGTCAGAAAAACAAGGTGGTACCGTGAG
>CAZSLG010000037.1:0-7829 GCA_964607745.1 uncultured Gammaproteobacteria bacterium
TGAGTTGATAATCTATTTACCGACCCAGGTACTGGAAAAGACCTCAAAGATAGAAATAGATTACCGCGTATCGAGTGCTTCCGCCGATTTTTCGGAAACCGTAAGTACTACCGGCAAACAGGAGATAGGGGACAAGGCCCGTGGTTCAGTGACGATCCATAATTTTGATGACAAAGAAAAAATTTTTGCCAAAAGTTCAATCATTGAAAGTTCGGGCCTTAAATTTTTACTTGATAATGATGTTAAGGTTGCCTCATCCAGTTTAGCGGCCGACGGCTCCGCCAAACTGCCGGGAAAGAGCAATGGAACAGTGACGGCCGCCGTAATCGGACCCGAAAGCAATTTAGGCAAAAGTCAACGGTTTCCTTTTGAAGGTTTATCGTCAACAACATATTTTGCCATCAACGATGCTTCGTTTTCCGGTGGCAATAAAAAGCAGATTCAAACCGTGTCAAAAAAGGACCAGGAAGATTTGAAAGGAACGATTCTATCAAAGGCAAAAAAAAACATTCCCTCAATAAAAGTTTTACCAGGAGAAATAGCAGCGACTTCTTTATCAGAAGTTGATTTTAGTAAAGAAATTTTTTCCAAGGAAGTTGGAGAGGAAAGCGGAAAACTGAGTCTGACAGCGACGGTATCAGCCTCCCATTATCTATATGATAAAAATAATTTTGTAGGGAAAATAATAACTCTATTGGAGCCGGAAGTGAGAGATCAATATCAATTAGAGAAAGAAAACATCTCCTACACTATAAATAAAATTAGCAAGGAAGATAGATCCTTGACGATTGATGCAAAAATAAAAGCTAAGGCAGTTATTAAAGTATCGGCTGACGAAATTAAAAAAAGCCTGCTAGGAAAAAATGAGTCAAAAATCAAAGAAATTTTGAAAAGCCAGTACAAAATCGACGGTTATAACATAAAAAATAAAGAACCTTTGCCTATCTTCAAAAATTATTTACCCTTTTTCCCAAAAAATATTATTTTGCTAAATTCCAGTCTATAAATATGGCTCTCCATGTCTATCTTAAAAAGAAACAATATTCAGTCAAAAAAAAAGCCGTCAATCTTTTTTCCTACGTTTTTTTGGCCGCCGGCGCACTGTTATTATTTTGGTCTTTTTATCCGATCTTATCTTCCGTGGTCTATTCCCGATTGTTCATTAAAAACAATATCAACACACCGGTCTCCGGCCAAGCTGGAACCACGGCCTTAAATGAAGCTAATTCGGTCTTGGGCGCCTTTAATATTTTTTCCAACAATTTAAGAGATTACACAAAGGCCAGTATTTGGTTTCCCGCGATGCCTCAACTTAATCAACTATCCCAGCTGACCGTGAAGGAATATGAACTTTCAATTCCAAAATTAAACATCAAAAAGGCCAAGGTGTCGGTCGGGGGAGATGACCTGACCAAAAGCCTTATTCATTATCTTCCGCAGTCATTACCAGGAGAATATGGTAATGTGGCGATCTTCGGCCATTCAACCTTACCTCAGCTTTATAATCCTAAGGATTATAAAACGATCTTTACTTATCTTTCCTCGCTGGAAAAGGGAGACAAAATCTATATCAATATCGGGGAACTAGAGTATAACTATGAAGTAACCGGAAGTTTTATCGTCAAACCGAGCGAGATCTCGGTTCTGGAACAAAAAAAAGACGCTTCATATTTAACCTTGATCACCTGCACACCCCCGGGCACTTATTGGGAAAGATTGGTCGTAAGTGCCAAACTCTCCCAATTATAGTATCCATCTTCGGTTGAAGAAACCTATAATATATGATAAAATTCACGACATGAAATCAAGCTTGTCTACTCTTATTGGCCTGTTGTTTAAAGGACTATACTATTTAGCAAACTTCTTTATTATTGTTGGAGAAATTACAGAAAAAACCATCCTTAGACCTATATATTCGCTTGGACATTTATTTGTTAAATTTTTACTAGTAATTTTTAGAAAAATTTCCGTGATCAAATTAAGGTTTCTGTCAATAAAATTTCTAAAAATAAAGTTTCCATCGTATAAGCTGCCATCGATAAAATTTCCAAAGGTAAAAATATTTAAAGTGCGTCAGGGACCAATTTTTGAAAAAGTCAGGTACTTTTTTCTTGGCTGTTTGGTTACTTTAGTTGTTGTTTTGTTCTTTCAATCATATGTTTTTATCAGGGACCTTCCTTCACCTTATAACATTGGAAAGACCAACTATCCGCTATCGACCCATATCTACGACCGAAACGACAAACTGCTTTACGAAATCTACCGTGAGCAAAATAGGACCCCGGTTAATGTAAAAGAACTACCTGTTTTTGTAGCTCAGGCAACCATCGCCATTGAGGATAAAGATTTTTACCGTCACCAGGGAGTAGCGGTTTTTTCCGGGATGATAAGAGCGGTCAAGGAGATGATCATAAATAGAAACTTGCAGGGTGGATCAACGATCACTCAACAGCTTGTCAAAACGGCCTTGCTAACACCTGAACGAACGATCACAAGAAAGATCAAGGAAGTGATATTGGCCCTATGGGCGGAAAAAATTTATAGCAAAGACAAGATCCTTGAAATGTATTTAAATCAAGTTCCTTACGGCGGATCTTCCTATGGGATCGAAGAAGCGTCTAAAACATATTTTGGAAAAAAGGCCAAAGACCTGACGATTGAAGAGGCATCCTTATTAGCCGGTCTGCCGCAAGCGCCATCACTATACTCACCGTATATCAATCCTGAGGCGGCTTTGGTCAGACGAAATGAAGTGTTGGCCTCAATGAAAAATCAAGGATACATTGACGAAAAATCAAAGATAAAATATCAAACATCAAAAATAGAGATCCTACCACCCAAAACCTCCATTAGAGCTCCTCACTTTGTTTTTTATACCAAAAATCTTTTGGAGAATTATTACGGAATTAAAACCGTCGAAGAAGGTGGTTTAAAGGTAAAAACAACTTTGGACAACAAAATTCAGGAAGAAACGGAAAAAATCCTTAGAGAAGAACTGGAAAAGATCAATTATTTGAATGTTACCAACGGGGCAGTTTTAGTTACCAGGCCCTCAACCGGCGAAATTTTGGCCATGGTTGGTTCGGCTGATTATTTTGCCCAACCCTCGGGAGCCTTTAATGTCACGACGGCCCTGCGCCAACCGGGAAGCTCGATCAAGCCGATAATGTATTCATTTGCTTTACAAAAAGGTTACACGGCCGCTTCCATTCTTGACGATTCGCCGGTCGTCTTTAACATTGCGGGGGCTGAATCATATCGCCCGGTCAATTATGACAACAAATTTCATGGCAAGGTACCTTTGCGTTATGCTTTGGCAAATTCCTACAACATCCCAGCAGTCAGAACGTTAAATAATCTCGGTGTTGATAAATTTATCGATTTTGCCACAAAGATGGGGATCGGTACCTGGGGAGATAAATCACGGTATGGATTATCTTTAACCTTGGGAGGGGGAGAAGTTACCATGGTTGATATGGCCGAAGCTTTTGGAGTTCTTGCTAATTTAGGCTACAAAATACCAATTAATTATTTTCAAAAAATCCAGGATAATGACGGAAATGTTTTACGGGAGATGAACCCCTTTAAAATAAAAGAAGTCGATCCGGCCATCGCTTACATCATTAGTGATATTTTGTCTGACAATTTTGCCCGTACTTTTGCTTTTGGGGCTAGATCATCTTTGGAAATTCCCGGATATAAAGTTGCCGTTAAAACCGGAACGACCAACGATAAAAAAGACAACTGGACAATTGGTTATACGCCGGAATTTTTAGTGACCGTTTGGGTAGGAAATAATGACAATAGCCCGATGAATCCTTATCTAACTTCAGGGATCACCGGAGCGTCTCCGATTTGGAATCGGGTCATGAGCTATCTATTGAAAAACTATGGTTCGGGTAATAAATGGTATGAAAAGCCAAACAATGTTATAGAAAAAAATTGTTTCTATGGAAGAGTAGAATATTTTGTCCGCGGAACCGAGAATAGCGCCAACTGTAATCAGGCTTCGCTAGCAACCCCTTCACCAACACCTAAACCTCAATAAAATAGTTAAATCTTAAACGGTTAAAGGTTAAACAAACTGTTAAAGATTAAACAGTTAAACAAATAGAAAAACAGTTTAATATTTAACTATTTAATATTTCTTTAACCTTTAATATTTAATCTTTAAGATTTTTTTATCGGAGATATTTCCTTGAATCCCACCAATTCCTGAAGTACTTCTGGCACCTTGATGCTTCCGTCGCGTTGCTGATAGTTCTCAAGGATGGCGATCAAGATTCTTGGAGAAGGGATGGCCGTATCATTTAATGAATAGCAGTATTCGGTCGTGTTATCTTTTTTTCGGTATTTAATTTTGAGACGGAGGGTCTGAAAATCACCCATGATCGAATTTGATGCGATCTCTCCGTAGCCTTTCCGGTAAGGCATCCAGACCTCCGTATCATATTTGTAGATCTGCGGCTCACCCATGTCACCGGTACACATCAGAAGTCGCCGGTAGGGAATATTAAGATCTTCAAGGATTTCCTCTGTGTTTTTTTGCAGTTCGTCGTGAAGTTTTTTAGATTCGTCTACGTCACTTTTAGCAATAATTACCTGTTCAACCTTCCAGAATTCATGAACCCGATAAAGACCTTTTACATCTTTTCCATAAGAGCCGACTTCCCGACGGAAGCAGGGTGAAAAAGCAACAAATTTTTTAGGCAGATCTTTTTCATTTAAAATCTCTCCTGAAAAATAAGAGGTGACAGGAACTTCTGCCGTACCAGCTAAATATGCATCTTCGTCATTTAGTTTATAAACTTCCTGTTCTCCCCAAGGAAATTGACCAGAGCCAAAAAGGGTAAAACCTTTGACTATTGACGGAGCAATGATCGGCGTGTATCCTTTTTTAACCAATTTTTGAAAGACGTAAAATAGGATGGCGAACTGTAGTTGAGCGGCTTGATTTTTCAAAAAATATCCGCGGAATCCAGAAACCTTTGACCCTCGTTCCAAGTCAAAGAGATCCAGTGATAGACCAAGTTCAAGATGTGACTTTAATTCAAAATCAAATTTGGGGATCTTTCCCCATTTTTTTACTTCTACATTGCCGGTTTCATCTTTTCCAATCGGGACTTCGGTCAATGGGACATTTGGGACAAATGAGACTAATTGGTCTAATTTGACTAATGTGTTAACAAGAGTTTCCTCAAACTTTTTTAATTCTTCTTTAATTTGCCTGCCCCGCGAAGCTTCAGCGGAGTGGGGTTTACCCTGTCGAGCTAATTTATTTCTTTCTTCACGAAGGAGTTGAATTTTTTGAATAATTTCACGTCTTTGATCGTCAAGCTTGAGGATTTTTTCAATGTCAATCTGACGGTTTTTATTTTTTGCCGCCTCAATAACTTTAGATTTGTTAGCACGGATATAATCTAGAGATAACATAGTTGTAAACAGTTAAACGGTTAAAACTTAAACAGTTAAAAAAACTATTAAAACTTAAATACTAAACATGTTTTTGTTTAACAGTTTAATGTTTAATAAGTTTTTTTAGGTTTTAACAGTTTAACATTTAACAGTTTAAATTAGTATCATCATATCAAATCCTTAATCCCTTTTGTTAATCTCTTCAGTGCTTTTAATCTATGATTAACCTGCTGATGCTCGTCTTCTGTTAGTTCATCATAGTATTTATTGAATTTATCAACCACCAATAAAGCCCGATAGGGGAATCCGGGAATTATTTTCGGAACAGGAACCTCAGATATGTGGCCTAAAATTTTTTCAGTTTCAAAGATCGTCGCATTAGATTGCGGATCGTAATAGCAGAGACAGGCTTCCAGATATGCTTTCCGGTCAGACAGCCGCATTCCCTGAAGCTTTTTGAGAGTATGATCGACCAATTCTTGGTCACTGGCATCATAACCTAACCATCTGCGTGATTTCACCCCGGGTTCACCTTTAAGATAGGGGATGACCAGTCCACCGTCATCGGAAACGACCGATAGGTGAGTCAGGTCGGCATAAAATTTGGCTTTAATAAAGGCATTTTCCTGAAAGGTCTTTCCGGTTTCTTTGGGTTGTCTCTCCCCCACTTGTACGTCGTTTAATGTGAGTATCTTAATTCCCCGTTTTTCTAATTCTTGAAGGCCGATTTTTATTTCAGTAATTTTACCGGGGTTGGTTGATGCAATTAAAATCTTTTTCACTTTTATTTTTTTTCGGCTGAGACGATTCCTGCCAATTCAACAGTGCCGCCACAATATTTTATGATAACATCAATTGATTCTTTCAATGATCTTTCAACCTTTTCTCTGGTAATATCGTAGATTCCATCGATGTTTAACAAAATATCTTTGGTATTTTCGGTCACTGCCGTTCTTTGGGCATCGCGGTAGTTGAAATCAATGTTATACCCACCATTTTGATCAAAATAGGCAAGCTCTGTCTCTTTGAACTTGGTCGGCTCTTTGTCACCTAACAATAATATTTCTTCTCCATCCTTTGGAAATCTCATCACGGTTGGAAAACTGAATTTGTCATAATCAAAAGCACCAACTGAAACTCTGTTTTTCATGACAATTAAATTATAGGCATCAACGCAGGTATTAATTTGATACAAATCTTTTTTTTGGGAAATCCTGCGGAGCAACGCCTCCGGCGACGGCCGACGGGAATGCCAGTCTACCCCCATTTCCTTATAAAGTTTCCGGTAGGTCAAAACTTCCGGGTAAGCGCTGATTATCTCATTGGATAAATTAGACTGGGATTTGACAAATTGGTCAATCTCAGCAGCAAGATTTAGGTCGGATTTTTTGATATTAATATTTTTAATTACGGCAATGCCGATATTGATCGAAGGATATTTATAGGCAACGGACGAGTCGATCGAAAAGATCTTATTATCGTTAAAATCAGAAAACAGATAAACATTGTCTGAAGTTTCGCTTTCCTGTTTGGTCGACATGGCCGCTCTTAACATACTGATTGATTTATCGAAGCCCAAGTCTAGGATTAGATCAGGAGCTTTGGGTCCAAATGGTTTATTTATCATTGCTTGATAAAAAACACCGAATGCTTCCCTAGGTTGGATGTTTAAAATCTTAATGCTGTCAAAAACTACCTGCTGGATCTCTTCCCTATCCTCTTTGTTTTTCAATGCCTTAAATTGATTAATCAACCGTTCAATAAATTTTTTTTGTAATTCTGAAGGGGTAAATTTTTTTGTATTGGCAGTATCGATTATTTCCTGTTCATATTTTTCCAGATAGATCTTTGCGTATTTTATCCGTTCTTCAAGAATGATTTGTTCCTCAGTTATCAATTTACTTTTCTTTTGGGTCTCAAAAAAAATCTTTAAATTATCGTTCTTAGCTTTTAGTAAATTAGCAACCGTTCTAAATCTCGGAAAATATAATCTTTTTTTTGGCAGAGGATTGACTTCTGACAGTTCTATGATCCTGGCATAGTCGGCGGCCACTTCCCCGGCCTTGTCTTTTGGTAATTTATTTCCCAACTTCAAAAAATAAGCTTCCATACAACGGTCGTAGTCATCAAAAAGATTGGGTATCGTATCACCGACTGGATCAAAATCAAGATGGGTTTTAATTGGTGTTCTAACTAATAAAAAACGCAAGAGATCAGGTGGCAGAATTTCCGAAACTTCTTTTGCCGAGCTCCCTATTCCTTTTGAAGATGACATCTTTTTACCGCCGATCGTGAACCATTCGTAACCACCAAGGGCATCAGGAACAACTGTCTCAAGTATTTCCTTACAAAAATGGACACCCATGTCATATGAGCCGCCGGCGGACATATGATCTTTACCGGAAGATTCAATT
>CAZSLG010000038.1:0-7805 GCA_964607745.1 uncultured Gammaproteobacteria bacterium
GACGGCTCCATCCAGGCTTTCCCCCAATCATTCAGGTCAATCTGTGGCCCGAAATTGACGGGACCCAAATCCCCCATTCCCCACTCCACCACCATTTCTCTAGCAATCCGGGTAGCTTGCGATATGTCACTGCTGGCACCGGTGGTAATATCGTCAAACACCATCTCCTCTGCCGCCCTTCCCCCCATCATCATCGCCATTTGTTTCAAAAGCTTTGACTTGGTTTGATGAATCTCATCTCTCTTCGGTGGCACCAACGTGTATCCCAGGGCCATCCCCCGGGAAATTATCGATACTCTAGTCACCGGATCCAGCCCTTCCACATAATTTACCACTGCATGTCCGGCTTCATGATAAGCCGTCATTTTTTTATCCTCTTCGCTCTGATCCCGTCTCTTTTCCGACCCCAACTTTACCTTCAGGGCTGAATCCTCAATATCAGCCATGGTTATCTCACTTCGGTTTTCCCTGGCTACCTTTATTGCCGATTCATTCAGCATATTTTCAATATCAGCCCCCGAAAACCCCACTGTTCTTCTGGCCACCTTTTCCCACTCAACTGATTTGTCAAATGGTTTGCCTCTCGCGTGTATTTTTAAAATTTCAATTCTAGCCGGCAAATCGGGCATTTCCAGTATTACTCTCCGGTCAAATCTCCCCGGTCTCATCAGCGCCGGATCCAGTAAATCGCCTCTATTGGTCGCCGCTAATACCACCACTGCTGTATTAGCCTCAAATCCATCCATTTCCACCAATATTTGATTTAAAGTTTGCTCCCTTTCTCCGTGTCCGCCATCCAAACCTCCCCTTACTCTTCCAATCGCATCAATTTCGTCAATAAAAATAATCGCTTTACCCGCTTTTTTGGCGGTGGCAAACAAATCCCGTACCCGGCTTGCCCCCACCCCGACCAACATTTCCATAAATTCACTCCCCGCCATCGCGTAAAACGGTACATTAGCCTCTCCCGCCACCGCCTTGGCCAACAGTGTTTTTCCCACCCCCGATGGACCCACCAACAGCACTCCCTTAGGTGCCCTGGCTCCGATTTTGTGGTATTTTTCCGGGTTTTTCAAAAAGTCCACTACCTCCTCCAAATCCTTTTTAGCCTCCTCCACCCCCGCCACATCAGTAAATTTCAAATTTTGTTTACCTTTGACAAACAGTTTTGCCGTTGACTTCCCAAACCCAAACATTCCTCCCGCTCCTCCCTGCCCTGCTTGTCGGTTAAAAAACCACAAAATAAACAAAATCGGTACTCCCACCGTCAAAAACAAGTTAAATATATCTCCCAACATCTTCCACCCTGACCGATTCTCCACTCTAAATTTGATTTTGGACACATCAATTCCTTCCCGTTGGATTATTTCCGCCATCGAAGTACTGGTTTCTTTTGATGCCACCAATGTCTTTCCCGAATCTTTTAACTTAACCAAAATTTCGTTGTCCATCACCACTACTTCCTCGGTTCTATTTTCCTTAATTGCCACCAACGCTTCCGACAAACTCACTTTAGCCACCGAATCGCCGATTAAAAGTTGCAGCAAGGTTGATATCACCCAATAAATAACCAACATCGTAACTACTCCCCGCAAAATCTGTGACGGTCCGATTTCAATTCTCTTAATCTTCACCCCCGGGGGTAGTTTGTCCAACACTTCCTTGGGAATCCCGTTACTTTTTGCCGTTTTTTTTGTTTCCTTGTTTGCTTTTTTCGGCCACAATTTCTTCAAAAATTCCATCATCTTCCGATTATATCATTCTATTTAAACCTCTCCTGTTTCATTCCTTCTTCTGTTTCTTAAATAGGTTGGCTCGTTTAAATCACCATGTTCTTTCTCCCAATCTCGTTGAGCTTGCTCCCCGGTTCTTCCGTTTACAATCGGCCTTCTCATCCCTATTGCTGGATCTACAATTTCCTTTATCAACCCAAAAGACCCTGGCTGACTTCCCCCTGAACGGCCCGATATTAATAAATCTGGAATCTTAAACATTTATTATTTTACCATATCTATCAGCTTTTCTCTATTGTCCCCCGTTCCCTCCTTTACCCAGAACTCATGCCCGCATTGAATACATCGATATAATATTTTAAATTTTTCCTGTTTGTAAATCGCCCTAATTGGTTCCATTGCTCCTCCGCACTCACTTTCCCTGTCCCCCGGAATCTCTCTGTCCACATGTTTCCCGAAGAGGCACTTTGGACAATGATCCGTATACCCATCCCCCGTCACTTTTTCCCCGCACCTCTCACATACAAAATCTTCTTTAACTCTTTTAAAATTTCTCATCTATTTATTATCTCAAAACATTTTTGCTTGCCGTTATCTTTTTTGTGTATTTTTGAGCATCGAAATCCCCCTTGGGGGACAACGCGTCAGCATTGACTGAACGGCAAAAAATGGTAACCAAAGCAAAAATCACTTACTTATTTCAACCCCCATTTTTATATCTCTATCCAATTTTTGATTAAACAACAACTTCCCCTCCTTCATGCTCGCCATTGGCGTCACCTGCACTGGTTGCCACCCCTCTGGAATTGAAATCAAGGTTAAAAGCGCCGTGTCTCCAAACCCTGACTGTCTTTGAATGTATTGTAAATAAGAAAACTTATCCCCCTGTCCCACTCCGTTGCTCTGATACTTGATCTCTACCGTCACCTTTTTTCTTATCGGCACTGTCACCAAAAAGCCCACTTCTTTTTTACCGTAAATCTCCCGCATTTTAACCGTAGCCATCGGAATAGTTCTTATTACCCCGTCTTCCCCCATTCCTACCTCGGTCACCTCTGCCTCTTTTGGTAAATAAACCCTTAAGTAATTTTTATAATCCCCTCCCGGCCAATTACTGCTTTTGGCGGTGTTTTCGTAATTTATTTTCAAATCCCTTTTAATCCACCCGGCGCTTATGTCCACCTTTTCCTCCATATTCCGGTACAGAAAATAGTTAGCTTTATTTACCCCCAAATTTGACTCCACTACATATAAATAATCCGCATAACATCGGGGGCCACTACATTCCCCTTCATATACCGACCCATCCCAACCCAAATCAGCTATCGTCCCTGCTGTCTCTGAGTGGTTAAATCCGAGTTGAATCTCATTTCGTTCCAACATTTCCACCATCCCCATCATTAGTTCCCACCTTTTGGTAGTTTTTAAGTTTTTGATTTCTTCAAACAATTGCGTCCCCAATCCCCCCAGAAAACTTGCTTTCTGTGTCGAACCGGGAAAAGTATTTGTCTCCGACCAAAATTCCGCCTGTTCATAAAGATTGTCTTTATTTACCTTTTCCTTAAAATCAGGCACGTATATTTCACCGGTTACTCCCAAAATCATTTTAGCCACTGCCAAATCCATTCCGATCACTCCGTCTGCCTTTCTCCCCGTCTCTTTTTCCAAAAACCACTGGATTTCTCTGCTTGTTTGCGGGAAACTCACCTGCCAGTTGGCATCTCTCATAAACCAACCCGCCTCTCCAAGATACTTCTTTATTTCCTCTGGTGGTTCTACATGGCCCTTAAGTTGTCCATCGGCCTCATAGACATCCTTTACCTCAAAAGACAGCAACCTACCCCCCTCAAAACTCAAAATTGCATATGAACCGATAAACCCCCCCGTTGCCCTTATTTCCATTTCGTTCTGCAACAACACCATATACTCCCTTCTTTTTCCATCCAAACCCAATATTTCCGGTACGGTTTCCGACAGGTCCCTAAATTTGCCTGCCATTTCCAATTTTTCGCTTATTGTTCTGATTGCTCTATCTACTTCCGGTTTCCATCTTCCCGGTATCCATCTTTTCAATTCCTGGAGTCTCCCCACCAATATCCCAGCCTTAATTTCTGTTTCCTCCATATTATCGGTTAGTTTTAGAAGCTCCCCCGTCCAGTCAATTTCCCCTTCTTCAAACAACGCCCGGTTAATTTTTTCCGTTGTTGTGGCCAAAGTAATTAGCTTCCCCTCAATCTCCAACACTCCTCCTGCTATTCCTGACAATTCCCCCACCCTATTTAACATTGGCCACCTCCCCAACCCTGAACCTTCCAAAAAATCACCCGCTTTTTTGTTCTTATCTGTATTTGCCACCACCAGTTTCAACGCCTCGCTGATTCTGTTTTCTTCAACTAGTTTAAGTGGCTTCTCTAGGCTCAACACTACCCCCAATACCCCCACTACTGGCCAGGACAATATCCCCCCTATCACGCCTACCAAAATCGCTATCACTCCCACCCACTTAACCTTCTTCAACCACTTAAACTTACCCTCCTTGTCAAGGGAGGGTGTCACCGCCACCGCGGTGACGGGTGGGTTTAAATCAATTGGAATTTCTTTCTTTTTTATTAATGGTTTTATCTCCATCTCTTCCCATTCAAACTTCTTTCCCACTACCAGCTCTTCTTCCTCTTCCGTATCCCCCTCCACAATCTCCCCATCTTTAAGATCATCCTTGATATTTTCATACTTCTCATCTATTTCCTCCACCACCACTTCCTGAAACCTCTCCCTCTTGGTTTCTGTATCTTTATATTTTAAATTTTTGATTTTAGAATTTAGACTTTTCCTTTTCCTCCCCTCTTCATCTGCCCTCATCACAAAATCTCTCACCGTTTCCCTTATTCCCTCCCGAAGCGTTACTACCGGCTTCCATCCCAAAATTTTTCTAGTTTCCTCTACCCGTTCTTTATCTATCTCCTCTACTCCTATCTCTTCCTGAATTACACTTAACCTTGTCATCTTGGCCTCATCCACCAACACTTCCGCCAGTTCCTTCGAATCTGTTTCATCTCCGGCCACCAAAAAAATACCTCCTGCCGTCCCCGACAAAATACTGGCTCTCATAATCGCCTCCACCATGTCCGAAGCAAAAACCAACCTAAATTTATCCCCAAGTTTCGGTAATTTCAAGTTTTTATTTCCGGCCGCCTCTGCCATTACCTCTCCCAAAAATCCCACCTTCTCCATTCCCTCCCCATATACATTTATTCCTTCTACCAACCGCCAGTCACCGGAAATCCCTCTCAATTTTGTCCACACCCTTTCAGCTTCTATCTCCCCTTTAATATCAACTACACATAGTTTTGACCCTTTTTCTATTACTTCTTTCCAAATCTCACCATCTTCATTGAAATCAAAAACGTACCTGATTTGTTCTTCAATTTCACCCAAGTTTTCCACCGTTTCCCCTATCACCTCCACCCTCATTCCCCTACTTTTTAAACTTTCCCATAATTTTTTTGCCAAAAAACTTTCCCCTCCGTTGATTACTGCTATTGGCAAATTTCTTTCCATATCATCATTTTAGATTAAAAGCCTAATAAACTCATGCGGTAAACCTTCGGTTATTATACGGAGATTAATTTGAAAATACGTCATTACTCGTCTTTAGTATATCCCTTAACGTGAAAAACTGTCAGTACCCAAGATTAAAGCTAAAAAATGCCTGCCCACCAAGACTGCGTAGCTGTCGGCGGGTTAGTACCATCGTTTTTAAACAAAAAAAAACGTCAGTATTACCAATAGGAAAGTCGATCAAAAATTACATTTTTCGCTTCAACGCCAAGCTCATCAATCCCATCCCCAATGCCTCCGTAGCTATGGTTACACCAGCTGCCCCCATAATCCCAAATCGTGGTATTGCCCATAGGTTCGATCCGAAATTAAACGCCAACACCACTACTCCCAACTTCAACATTTCTTTTTGACCGTTTCTGGAAATCAAACTAAATCCTACTAAATGACCAAAATAAGAAAAAATTGCCGCCACAATTAACAATCTTAATACCCTTACCGCCGGCAAAAACTGATCTCCTCCCAACAAACCAACCATTAAAGGTGCTCCCAGTTCTACTGCCACTATCACCGCCACCGCTCCCCACAGCAAAAACATCGCTGATATCCAAAATATTCTTTTTTTCCCGGGTTCTTTTGAGGAAATAACCGGAAAAATACTACTTACCAAAAAATAGGCCGGCAAAAGCAGTGCCCCATAAATTTTATAAGCTAACCCATACCAAGCCACCTCAGCCTGACCTAGGAATTTGGAAATCATCATTGAATCAATCGCCCGATCATAAGCTGAAAAAATCAAAAGGTATAATCCCATTGGCCAGCTTGCCACCAATAGTTTTTTAATCAGTTTAAAATCAACAATTTTCCTCTCAATTTTTATCCCCGCTTGTTGCCAACCTAATACCAGTGTCACTATCCGAGCCAATAAATACAAACCCATTACCCCCGCTAGGCCTATTTTTGTCCCCAGTTGACTAAATACAATCAAGAACAGAGTTGGAAACAACACCTCAACCATTACTTTCTTGTACATTTTTTGCTCCGTTTGCCAAACAATCTCCAAACTTCCGGCAATCGAGGTAAATACAATCATGCTAAAACCCAAAACCGCCGCCTCCCATATTTGTCTTAGGTTTATCCAAAGGTAAGCCGCTATCAGTGCCAATCCCCAGCTTATCGTCGCCAAAATAATCCGCAGGATTGCTATGTTTATCCAAATTTTCTTTTTCCCCTCAGGCGTCTCCTGCCCCGATGCTTCCCTGACTCCGATAATTCTTGTTCCCATATCTGCCAAACCATCAAAAAGAATTAGCATTGAAGTTATCAAAATAAAATCACCGTAAACCGCTACCCCCAAACCCCGCGTCAACATTCCGGTTATTACTAGGGAAATTAGAAGCATCATCAGTTTCCCTAAAATCTGCACCAGGGTGTTTAATAAAGGAATCTTCATTACCTATATTATCCCTAAAATCACCGCCAATAGCCAACTATTTTGGGGTAGTGTTAGCCAATAATGATCCACCATGCCAGTCATTACTATCAACCCCAGTATCACCCAATTTTTCTTATTTTTTATTAACTTAGGATACTCAAGACACTTAACTAACTTATATCCTATGGCCATTATTCCCAGCAATCCAATTTCCACCCAAGCCAAAAGAAACATATTATGCACCGGTTGCAGCCAAAAAAAATTGTTACTTTTTTGAAATTGTGGTAATTTCACCACAAAATTTCCCGCCCCAATGCCCAAGAGGGGATTTTCTTTCACCATCTTTATTCCCGCCACAAACAAAGTTTTCCTTTTGTTCAGACTGTCACTATCCCATCCTGCAAAAAAATCACTCAACCGGTAATTTACCGAAATCATCCCAAGCACCACCGACGCCAATCCCACCATCACCAAACATCGACCTAAAATATCTTTTACCCTGAGTTTATTTTTAAAAATTAAAAATTTCAAATTAAAAATTATGAAGGTTATTCCCCACACCCACCGGCTGCCGCTCACCAATATCCCCAATATTGCTATCCAATAAACAATCCAATAGTTAAAGTTTTTATTTTTATTCCTCTGCCAGTAACACCAGACAATTAATAAAAATCCGGCCGAACTATTTGGGTGAGAAAAACTGCCATAAGCCCGCAATAATCCTTCTCCAAATAGGCTCATTTGGGCAATCCCGATACTACTAAAACTAAACCTTCTCTCTCCAATCCAGTACCAAATCCCTCCAATACTCCCACCGTTTAATACCTGTGTCAACCCCAATAAACTCTCTGTAATCACCCAAATTGGTAAAATCCATTTTAAATAATTCTTAATTCTTAATTCTTCATTCTTAATTAATTTAATAGTGACTATCCACTGGATTATTCTTACCCACCGGTATATCGCTACCCATCTGTTTCCAGCCACGATCACATTCACCCCTATCAACAGTAAAAAGATCAGGTTCTCAAAATTAACTAACTTTTTAAAATTAAAATATCTATATTTACCTGTTATCC
>CAZSLG010000039.1:0-7755 GCA_964607745.1 uncultured Gammaproteobacteria bacterium
GGTAAATGTCTAAAAGTTTACTGTTTATGGTGATATGGCAGTATTTTTGAAGAAGTGAGAGAAGATGGGAAAAGGCCAAGGGTAAAGTTTGAGTGTCCAGTTCTTTATCTAACCGAATGGAGGCCTCAGTAATGGTTTTAAGGGAACGGGAATCATTTCTGACCCGGAGGCGATTATAAATAGCCATTTCTAAAATTGAATCAGTAGTGGCTAACCGGATACCGGAATTTTGGCCACCAATGAAAGATAGAGACAAAACTTCTTTACCGTCAGAAATAACCAGATTTTGGGGTTGAAGTTTAATTTTGGTGCCATCTAACGAAATAAATTCGGGATATTTAGTATTGTTTTCCCAAATTAATTTCGAAGCTTTGACTTTGTCAAAGGCATGACAGGGAATTCCCCACTCCAACATGATGTAATTGGTTAAGTCGACAAGAGTATTAATGGAATTGATGTCATGAAGTTTGAGAAACCTGACAAGCCAATCGGGAGATGGGGAATTTTTTATATCAGAAATTGAGGTGGCTTGAATTCGATGGACATCGGGTGAAGAGATGGTAATAGGAACAGGGGTATTGGAGTAATTTATGGTATTTATCTGAGGCAGCACCAGACTGATTTTATAAAAAACAGCCAAATCACGAGCAATGCCGTAATAGCCCAAACAGTCGGCTCGGTTTTGACGGATTTCCAGGTCGAGAATAATTTCGCCATCGATTTCTTCATAACCGGATGCAAAATGACCTATAAGGGTTAGGTCATCACGGAGAGTTTTGGCGTCGACTGAAAGGTTGGGTAGCCAAGTTTTTAGATGAGAAAATATTATTTTCATAAAGTTGTCATTCCCGCGAAAGCGTGGAATCTATAAAAATAATTTGTTATATTTTTAGTTTCCCGATTAGATCGGGAATGACAGTGGTTATAATTCATTTGGTTTATAAGCGAGGTTGCCACCAAGTAAAGTACGGATGTCTTTGATATTGAATTTAGCCATGACCCAGCGGTCAAGACCAAGAGCAAAAGCAAAACCACGCCAGATTTTGGGATCAATGCTGGCCATAGAAAGGACTTGAGGATGAATAATCCCGGCTCCACCCATCTCAATCCAGCCAGCTCCTTTACAGATAGAACAGCCGACACCATGGCAAGAAAAACATTCCAAATCAAATCCCATCCCGGGTTCTACTTCCGGATAGTATTTACAACGATAACGGGTATGGACATTGTTACCATAGAGCTCTTTAAAAAGGGTGTTAAAAGTACCAATGGCATCTTTAAGGGTAATATTTTTATCAACCGCCACGCCTTGATATTGATGAAAAATAAAGTGATTACTTTTGGTGACTTTTTCGTTACGATAAGTACGCCCGGGAAAAGCGGCTTTAAAAGGGGGTTTTTCTTGGGCCAATAATCGGGCTTCAATACTTGAGGTTTGGGTGCGAAGGAGATATTCGGGTTCCTGAATGTAAATACTGTCTTGCATTTCCCGGGAGGGGTGGTCGGGGGGGACATTCATCCGTTGAAAACAATATTCATCGGTTTCGATTTCGGGACCATCGTATAAAGAAAATCCGAATTTTCGGAAGATTTCGTTAACCTGGCGTTCGGTGATGGTAATGGGGTGAAGATGGCCCAACTTTTTTAAGGAAAAAACAGTTTTGTTGTTTATGTATTTTTTGTTTTCTTTAGTGACTTTTTTTGATTGTTTCATGATTGCAGTTTCGATGAAAATTTTATTTTCATTAATTTTTTGACCTTGAGATTTTTTTTCATCGATTGACAGGTTTTTTATTTTTTGGAATTCCTGATTAATGGTGCCTTGACGTCCCAATAATTCAATTCGGATCTTTTCCAGTTCATCGAAGGTGGTAGTACCGGCAATTTGTTGTTTAATTTGGTCTAAGTCCATTAGTGTATTTTAAACTAAAAAAACCCGCCCAGGCGGGTTTATGTTTTAAATAAATCCCGCTTTTATTTTTTAAAGATAGAAACAGAATTAACGATTGATTTAAAAACGGTGGGGTCATTGATGGCCAGTTCCGAAAGCATTTTGCGGTTGAGAACCATTTTGGCAGTTTTGGCCATGTTGATAAATTTGGAATAACTCAAATTAAATTCTTTAAGAGCGGCGTTGAGGCGAATAATCCAGAGCTTGCGAAGGTCGCGGCGTCTGAGGCGGCGGCCGTTGTAGGCATACTGACCGGCATGAAGAATGGCTTCGGCAGCGACCTTGTAGCGTTTATGCCGGGTCATCCAATAACCCTTGGCGGCCTTGAGGACTTTTTTGTGAAAAGCGTGACGAACTGTACCAGTTTTAACTCTCATAGTGAAGTATTAAGTACTAAGTACAAAGTAATAAGTAATAAGTATAAAAATAAATAAATTAAGCTAAGCCTAAGATTTTTTTAACTTTTATAGCGAAACGGCCAAGAACTGGTTGTTTACCCTTAAGACGACGTAATTGTTTTTTTGATTTTTTGCGTCTAAGATGACGATTGAATGAAGAGCGGCGTAAGACTTTACCGTTTTTAGTAACCTCAAAACGGTTTCTGACTGATTTGGTTACTTTGTGTTTACGATTTGGTTTTCTCATTTTTGTTTTTACTTTTATTGGGCGATAGGGTCAAAAGAAGTCTTTTACCAATTAATTTGGCTTCTCCGTCAGGAGTGACCGGAATAGTAACGGACAGATCTTTGATAAACCGAGCCAATAATTGATGACCAAATTCCGGTTTCTGAATTTGGCGACCTTGGAATTTTATACTGATTTTGACTTTATTTCCAGTAGATAAAAATTGAAAGGCCCTCTTTATCCTGGTTTCAAAATCCCCTTCTCCAATAAAAGGGGTCATTTGAATTTCCTTGGTTTCACCACCCTTAATTCCCCTTTTTTCAGCCTTTTGTTTTTTGGCCTCCTGATATTTAAATTTGGAAAATTCGATTAGTTTAACTACCGGTGGAACTGCTTTAGGGGCAATCTCAATAAGATCGAGGCCTGATTCACGGGAAAGTTTAATGGCTTCATCGCGGGACATAATACCAATTTGTTTGGCATCCTCATCGATTAACCTAAATTCCGGTGCCGTAATATATTGATTAATCCGGTAGCGGGGGGCAAAGGTTCTTTGAGGATACATGTGGCTTATTTTATCAGATTAAGGGATTTGGTGGTAATTTGTTCCTTAATTTTGGCTAAAAAACTATCGACGTTCAAAGCGCCAAGATCTTGACCGTCGCGTTGACGAATGGCGACGGAATCTGATTCTGCCTCCCGAGCACCAATAATTAACATGTAGGGAACTTTTTCCATTTGGGCATCACGAATTTTTGACTGCATTTTTTCTGGTCGGTCATCAATTTCCACCCGAATCCCCTCCCCTTTTAATTTTTCTAAAACCTTATTGGCATATTCGTGTTGGGCATCAGTGATGGGAATAATTTTGGCTTGCACCGGCGCGAGCCAAACAGGAAAAGCGCCAGCATAATGTTCAATGAGGGTACCCACAAATCGTTCCATAGATCCCAGAAGAGTTCTGTGAAGCATAATTGGAGTATGTTCTTTCCCATCTTCGCCGGTATAGGTCATACCAAAGCGGCTGGGGAGATTCATATCCAGTTGAATGGTGGTGCCTTGCCATTCTCGTCCCACAGCATCGACAGCTTTGAGATCAATGGCTGGGCCATAGAATTTGGCGGCTCCGGCTTCAGTTTTAAACTCAATTTTTCGATCTCTTAGAATCTTACTTAAAGTTTTTTCGGCTAATTGCCAAATCCGATCTTCGCCAACATATTTTTCTCTATTGGCCGGATCACGAATGGATAAATAAACATTGAGTTTGTCGTAACCAAAGGTTTTGTTCATTGATAGGGCAAAATCAAGAATCTTGTTGACCTCGTTAATAAATTGACCTTCGGTACAGATAACATGAGCATCGTCTTGAGTAAAGCCGCGAACACGAAGCATACCCAGAAGCACTCCAGACTCTTCGTAACGATAAACGCTGCCAAGTTCACACCAACGAAGTGGCAACTCACGATAACTTCGTGGACGGGATTTATAAATTTGGACATGGAAAGGACAACTCATAGGTTTGACATAATAAGAGGTTTTTTCCTCTTTGTCTTTTTGGTCCATGGACATGGAGGGATACATACCGTCCTTGAAAAAACTTAGATGTCCTGATTTTTCCCAGAGATTGGCCAACCCAACATGGGGAGTGTAAACATACTGATAACCGTTTTTGCGATGTTCGGAACGCCAATAAGTTTCAATTTCTTCACGGACAATTGAAAGTTTGGGATGCCAAAGAATTAGTCCCGGGCCGACGTAATCGTCGATACTAAAGAGATCAAGTTCTTTACCTAGTTTTCGATGGTCACGTTTTTTAGCTTCTTCTTTTTGCCATAGATAATGATCGAGTTCTTCTTGACTGGAAAAAGCGGTGCCGTAGATGCGACAAAGCATTTTGTTTTTCTCATCGCCATGCCAATAGGCGCCGGCAATAGATAGAAGTTTAAAAGCTTTGATACAGCCGGTTAATTTGGCGTGAGGGCCGGCGCAAAGGTCAACTAATTCATTGTCACCGTTGACATAAAGGATGATTTTTTCGCCACGGTTGGTAATGGAATCAAGCCATTCCGTTTTGTAGGGATTATAGGAAAAGATTTTTTTGGCTTCTTCAAGACTAACTTCTTTCCTGACAATCGGTTGATTTTCGTTAATAATTTTTTGCATCTCGGCTTCGATTTTGGGAAAATCATCTTCGGAAACCTTAAGGCCCTTAAGGGGTTCGAAATCGAAATAAAAACCTTCGTTGGTGGCTGGTCCCATGGCCATATAGAATTTATCCATTCCATAGAGACGAACCATGGCTTGCATTAGGACATGCTCAGCGCTGTGACGAATTTTGTAGAGTTGATCTGAATCGTGTTTTGAAGCGTCTATTTGTGACATATAGGAGAATTATAGAATAAATAAGGGAAAAAGAGGGAGCCCGAATCGAAGCGTGAAAAATTTACGCCCTTACGGGTGGTAAAGTTGTAAGTCCCATATCGACTCTTCCGGAAGGAGTTATGAAAATAGCATTCCCCCAATTCTCTTTTCCTTTGGCGTTTATTGGTACTCTAACGCTAGTATCAAGTCCCGGAGCTTCGTGGTGCTCAACAAAATTAACTTCAGGAACGTGTTCTTTTCCCCGAGATCTGAAAGTCGTTATTGGTTTGAGTTGTACAATCATATGTGATTATAACTAATTTAAGTGAATCTGAGAGGACTTGAACCTCTGACCTCATCAATGTCAATGATGCGCTCTAACCAACTGAGCTACAGATTCGATGAGGGAATTATAGCAAAATTAGGCGTTGTTTCTGGGTGAGGATCTGTCCTCATGGAGACGGGATATTAATTCCCCAGTCAAACTTTGAACGATAGGAAAGGTAATGACCATTGTTCTATAGGCATCAAGTTGAGAAGCGGTTAAAATAATTGATTCTTGGTTTAACATTCCCAGTATTCTGAGCATATTATTTCGGTCGTGATTATAGTGTATTAGAGGATCACTTAGGAGAAAGAGCTCTTTGGGGGATAGACCAAACCAGCGGTCCAACATCATATTAGGCCACACTTCTGGCGGCGGAGTGTTCGTCACTGAACATGTAGGCTTCACCACCTTTCTTTTTATCCTTGGCCATGTTCCAGAAATAATTTTTCTTTTTCTTTTTAGTATTAAAACACTCCAGCCAAGCAGAGGCTTGATTGAGATTTTTACGAAAGCCGACAATAAGGTTTTTGAGTCGTTTTAAAAAGGATACCTGATATTCAGAGACTTCGGGGATGTTTTCCAAAACTGCGTTTTCGATTTGGGTGCCGATTCCTTCGGAGGTGGAAACCAAACTTTTTAATTCTGCCTGAAGTTCAGCAATGGCTTTTTCCAGTTCACGTTGGCGACCATCAAGAATAATTTTTTCCTGTCGGGAAAGATCGGATATGCCAAGGTTTTCTTTTGTCCACCCGGCAGTGGCCGGGTTGATTTCCACCGGTTGGTTTAGACCCAAAATTCCGCGTAGAGTTAGTTTTTGTGGAGTTTTAGGTACAGACTGAGAGTCGCTAAGAATTTCGTTACTTAAAACACCAGTTTTCGATTTATTATTTTTAGAACCGTATTTAGAGATAAACCCACCTGCCATGATGGGAATTATATCAGATTATAAGACAGTTTACTATTGTTATTGAGTCAGCAAAAAGTCGATAACTTTTTGTTGGGTTAATAGGTAGGAAACCAAGGAGGGGTTTGAGGATAATTTAGGATTTTTTTTAACCAGATCTTCAATTTCGGCGGGAAGTGGAACGATTTTGTTATCGGAGGCAATAAGGCTAATGGCTAAATTTAGGGTCCAGTCATCGGAAATTCGCAAAGACATTTCTTTCTTGTAATCTTCCAAACTCTGGTTTCGGTTTTTAAGATAAGAATCGACGGTGATCCCGGCAGCTTGGGTTTGATCAACCAGGTCGGCTAGTTTACGGTTTAGGTCATTGTCAATGATTAATTTGGCCAAGGTTACCTTGGAAAATCCAACGAGTTTTTTGAGAATCTCGTCAGTTTTTTTATTTTGATCAAGGTTTTTGTTTTGGTTAATAGTTTTGACTTCAGTAAAAAACTTTGGGTCAATTGAAATGTCGGGAATTTGGGCTCCGTTTAATTCAATTTCCCAATCCTTATTAAGGGCAAAAGGAGGATTTTTGATTTTAATAGTTGGGGAAGTGGCCGGTTTTAATTGGTGTTCAGTAATGGCCTGGGAATAGATCTTGGGCAAAAGGGAGTTAATAATTTCTTCCAGTAATTTCTCTGGAGATGTTTGGGATTCAACAACACTAATCGGAGCCTTACCTTTGCGAAACCCCTTATTTTCAAAACCGGAAGCAATGTATTTAAGAATCAATTCTTTTTCAGAAGAGATTTCGGCAGCAGTAACGGTGAAGCTTAGGGTAAAAGATTTGTCGGGTAAAGAGTCCAATTTTATGTTTGTGGCCATGTGCAGGCTATGATAGCATAAAGGTAGAAGTTTATGAAAAAAGATTTTAATTTGGTGGTACGTTTTGTATTTGTTTCAGTGATTGGGGTGAATTTGGTTATACTTTTATTGGCTGAAGTTTGGTGGTGGACGAAATGGCGAAATGTAACCAAACCGACATTGGTAAGCGGATATCAGAGTCGGGAAGGCCAAATAGTGGCTGAAAAGATTTCAGGAAATATTTTTGAAAAAGAAGCGATGATTAAGGAAGGCCTGGTAGCTCAGGATGCTAGATTGGGTTTGATTGAGGGATATTTGACGAAATATCACTCCCCTCTTCTACCTCACTCTAAGCTGATTTTGGAATTATCAGACACTTACAATTTTGAATATTATTGGATACTGGCAATTGCCCAGCAAGAGTCGAATTTGTGTAAAAAAATTCCTCCTAATTCTTTCAATTGTTGGGGATACGGGATTCACAAAAAAGGGACTCTCCGATTTGAAAATTATGAGCTGGCCTTAAAGAGTTTTGCCGAGTACTTAAAAAGAGAGTATTTTAATAAGGGATTTGAAACGGCCGAGCAAATAATGAAGAAATATTGTCCCAGCTCTAATGGTTCATGGGCACGGGGGGTGAATCAGTTTATTGAGGAAATAGGTAATGGCCTGCCATAGGCGGGTAAATGTGTAATTGTGCCATATTGTTGACCTATTTATAATGTTTTGATATAGTACACA
>CAZSLG010000040.1:0-4296 GCA_964607745.1 uncultured Gammaproteobacteria bacterium
GGCCCCAACTGTATCTCCCTCTACCACCCGATATTCCGTTACCTCTCCTTTTTGCAAATCAGAAATCAAAGTCTCGGCCCCACCCACCCCATCCGTTGCCAACAAATAACTGCTACCGGCATTTTCTTTACTGTCACTCCGGTTAATAATCGCCTCAAGTTCCCCCGAAAAACCAATTGTCCCAAAGGCCAATACCGCCATCGACACACTCACAAAAGTCTGGGAAAAACGGCCCCTTTGTTTATACATCAGCTTCGACATCACCTGCTTCAAATCCCCTATCCACCCCAAAAACAAAGCCCCTATTTCTGAAACAAAAACCCCTTGCAGCTTCAACCACTGCCCGATTAATTTTATTTCTTCCCTCATTTTTTCGTCACTTTACTTAAAAAGTCGCTGTTAGTTTTGGTCTTGCCCATCTGTTCAATAATCATTGTCGTTATTTCATCCTTATCATCCAAAGTATCAAACATTCGCCTCATCGCCATTACTTTATTTAACACCTCGGCCGTCAACAGCAGCTCCTCTTTTCTGGTCCCCGATTTCAATATATCAAAAGCCGGAAATATCCGTCTATCTGCCAGTCGTCTTTCCAGTCGAAGCTCCATATTCCCCGTTCCCTTAAACTCTTCAAAAATCAACTCATCCATCTTCGAACCGGTATCCACCAAAACTGTCCCGATAATTGTTAATGACCCCCCGTTTTCAATTTTCCGGGCCGCTCCAAAAAACTTCTTTGAAGGATATAGTGCCGCCGGATCGAAACCACCCGACAGAGTTCTACCGCTACTTGGGATCGCCAAATTATAGGCTCGGGCTAACCGGGTAATCGAATCAAAAACCATAAACACATCCTTACCCATCTCCACCAATCTCTTCGCCCTTTCAATCGCTACTTCCGCTGCCCGAGTTTGCTCTTCCGGTTTCTGGTCAAAATGTGAGGCAATCACCTCACCTTTAATAAATCTCTGCATATCCGTCACTTCCTCCGGTCTCTCTCCCACCAGCACTGCCATCAGATGAATTTCCGGATAATTGGCCGCCACTCCGGCCGCAATTTCTTTCAATAACGTGGTCTTTCCGGCTTTAGGCGGGCTAGCAATCATGCCTCTTTGCCCATAGCCAATCGGGCAAAAAATATCGATAATTCGATCCGACATTACTCCGGCTTCAAACTCCAACTTTATTTGTTTAATTGGATAAATCGGTACCAAATCCTTAAAATCGGGACGTTTGAGTGCCGCCACCGGATCAATCTCATTTACCTTATCAATCCTCACCATTCCCCAAAACTTTTCCCCATCCTTAGGTGCTTTTGCCACTCCCAAAATATGATCACCGGGGCGCAATCCGTAACGTCTCACCTGCATCGCTCCAATTACGGCATCATGATGGTTTGGTAAAAATTTAGGTCTTACAAACCCCGTTCCGTCCTGCATTATTTCCAATATTCCCGACAACATTTCCATTTGGGGCGCATTGGCACTAGCCGTCACCACCGGTTTAACCATTACTGGCGCCGACGGCGCCGCAACCATCGGCTGGGATAACCCCACCCGGTTGTTGTTTTTTTCGTCCATTTTAACTTCCCCAGTTACCGGCAAAGCCGGGACGACGGCAGGCACTTTAATATCTGGTTCTGTTAGCACAACTGTTTTTTTCACCATGATGAATTTTTATTAACTAAATAAACCAATGAATCCAACAAAATTATAGGGAAAACATCAATATCTTTGGGAAACAATCATATTCTAGAGAAAAACCTTCCTCGTGTCAAATTGTGTAGTAGAAAGCGGCAGACCTGCCCCCTCTGCCGCTCTCAACTACACCGCCAAGCCAACTTGACATCTTGGCATCGACCATCTATTTTTAAAGAGAAGAAACAACAATATTCGTGTTCCACCTGCTTTGAGAGCATCGATAATGTTGTTTCTTTTTCGTTTCTTTACGTAAATTTTATAGCCGTAAGGCGACAAAAATTTGCGCAAAGACACAATCCCGATGAGGCTTTAGCCGATATCGGGGTTCGTTTCTTCTCTTTTTTAAAGAACTAACTTCCCCCCTAACTTTGCTACCTGCTTTATCTGATCCCGTGCCCAAGTATCCTTCTTTCCCCTTTTTAATCCCAGCCATTTTCTCAAATTAATTCCCAGCATTAACATTAATATAACACCGTTTTTCCTCTTGTCTATAACCTATATATTTTATGTCCTCTTTTTTCGCAATACCTATATATTTTTATTCCATACATTTTAGCTTCAAAAAACTCTCTAAAGCCCTCTTATGCACATCATGTGGATAAATACTTTATTTTATTTCTTCAACTCTCTTATACTATATATAGTAGCTACTTCCCGCCCCATTGCCTTAGCCTCCTTCTGCCTTCTTTCCATTTGCCTAACTTTTCTAATCTCTCCTAAAAGTGACACCTCTCCCACATAAACTTTTGGCCCCGTCGATTTTTCTTTATAGCTTGAATATATCGCCGCCACTACTGCCAAGTCTGATGCTGTGTCCGTCAGCCTCATTCCGCCCGCCACTGATACAAATACGTCATATTTATAAAGTGGCACCCCCATTGTCTTCTGGACTACCGCCGCCAACAATTGCCCCCGGTTATAATCAAGTCCCGAAAAGATTCTTTTAGGCATCGACGAAAAACTCTCGGTCACCAAAGCCTGTATCTCCACCATCATTGGTCTACTTCCCTCCATTACTACCGTAATTGCTGACCCAATTTTATCTACTTTAGAGGTAATTAGATTGATCTCTCCCGACCCTACCTCCGCCAAACCTTTCTCCCCCATTTTAAACACTCCCACCTCCTCCGTTGACCCAAAACGGTTTTTACTAGCCCGCAAGATTCTTAACTCTCCGCTCTTGTCACCTTCAAAATACAGCACTGTATCCACCATATGTTCCAACACCTTTGGTCCGGCGATTTCTCCCTCCTTGGTTACATGACCCACAATTATCACTGCCATCTTTTTCTCTTTGGCCAATTGGATCAGACGATATGTTACTTCCCTTATCTGGTTAACACTACCAAAATTTCCCACCCCGATTCCGGTAAATTGTGAAATTTCCGCTGTTATCGTCTGAATCGAGTCCACCACCATTATTTTGAATACATTTTGTGTTCGGGCAAAATATGACTCGACTTCCTCAATTGCATTGGTTTCCAGAACCTCAAAATTCTTCGGGTCAAGTTTTAGGCGGTTAACCCTCAGTGCCACTTGTTCTGCCGATTCTTCTCCTGCCACATACAATCCCCCTGATTTTCCTATCAATTGAGTCAACAATGTACTCTTGCCAATTCCCGGTTCTCCGGCAAACAAAATCACGCTTCCCGGCACTATCCCCGCCCCCAATACCCGGTCCAGTTCCCCTATTCCTGTTTGCCATCTCCCGCTTTCTTGAGTTATTTTTATTTTTGATAAATTAATCGCTTCCACGTTTTTATTCGGTCCTATTTTTAGACTTTTAGACTTTAGATTTTTCTGGCTTTTTATTTCCCTTAGTGTGTTCCACTCCCCACAAGCACTACATTGTCCCGCCCATTTAGAAAATTCATTGCCGCAATTACTGCAGACAAAAACTGTTTCTGCCCCTCGCTTCATATCCCATTATATCCTTTTCGTGCATCTCAGCGCCTCTGGTAAATTGACTATAAATTTATGCCGAACTTACCGCTACACTCCTTATCACCGCTCCTGTACAACTAGCCGCCCTCGGACAAGGTCGCCGATATGGCACTCCATATTTATCTTTCGCTCTTAGAACTCCATCTCCGGAAACATGTGTCCACCCATTACATTGAGACCCCTCTACCTCCACCACCGCACCAGCCCCCTGACAATATACCGCTGCTTGACTTTTTGCCTCAGGCAAAACTTTCATCCAACCCAATTATATCACTTTGTATCTTTTTTCACCAAAACCTTATTTATACAACACATTCTTTTTATCACTCAGCACCAATCCGAGTGATATTTTTCGCTTGGCTACGTCCACACTTTCAATATAGACTTGCACTTTTTCGCCATCTTTAAGGGTAGCACCGGCCAATTTTGACACATGCACTAATCCCTCAATTCCTGGCTCCAAACGAACGAGTGCTCCAAAACTGGCAATCTTGGTCACTTCACCATCAAATTCCTTTTCTTTGGAGTATTTCGTTTCAATATTTTTCCAGGGATCATCTTTTAGCCTCTTTATCGAAAACTGCAGTCGGCCATCCTGTTTGTTGACCAATACCACCTTTACTTTATCTTTAGATTTAAACATTCCCGACAC
>CAZSLG010000040.1:4396-7495 GCA_964607745.1 uncultured Gammaproteobacteria bacterium
CCAAAGACAGTTACTTCCCCACCATTTTTTTCTTTTTCCAAATAGTAGTTCCAGCCATATCCCGAAGCCGCCCCTCTCATGGACACCAATATTTGGCCCTTATCATTTTCTGGTTGCTTTATTTGTACTTCTATCTCATCGCCCACTTTCAAATCAGACACATAATCTTTGACAAATTCAAACTCTTTTCCCAAAACCACCGCATCAGTTTTGCCGCCAACATCAATAAATATAGCTTTGTTTTTTATTAAAGTTATCTTTCCTTTAACATTTTGTCCTTTTTTGAGTCCTACTTTTTTCTCGCCTTCACTTTTAAGAAGCTCCTCCATGGTCATTGGTCCACTGACTTTTTTCACTTTTTCCTTTTTAACTTTTTCTTTTTTAATTATTTTTTTCGTAGCCATATTATTAAAAAATCCGCCTAGGCGGATTATTCACGGGGTTGGTTACCCTAAATAAATGAATAATGTTCCGAGTTCCTAAAACTACTGATTATAGCACGATAGTTTACTTTCCCATGGGTTGGGGTGTCTCGACTAAAATACACTTTCTTCCCTTCTCCACCAATGTGTCTGGTCGCATCACTCCACCATCTAACAATGGAGAACCCATTGCCATACAAACATTTTCACGACCATCCACGGTCACTTTATGTCTGAGACTACCAACATTGGCTAAACATGAAAGGTCACAACTCACCTGTCCATCTGCTAAAGTTTTAAACTCTCTCACTCCATTTGCCATATGATGCATTGTATCACCAAATCTACAATTACACAAAAAATCTTTACCCGTCTATGGTGGGCCTCAAAATTTTCTCCCCTCTTTCTTCAAAGAGGGGCTGGGGGAGATTTGTTTTAGTTTCTGGCACCAACTCCAAATTTTCCTCGGATTATAATCCGAACATTTAATAAATTTTTAAATCATCAGGCATGTATGACAGTTTACTCTTTACAATCTTCATCCATTTTACCAAGGTCAAAATCTCAGGAATGTCCAGATTCAAACTATAAAAAACATTTCTTCCTTCAACTAATTTCGTTATTATTTCCATCTCTACCGCCTTTTGCAAATACGACACCAAAGTTTGTTTTGACACCTTATTTCTATTTATCCGTAATAAATTTTTAAACTGTAAAGATCGATTTTTAACTAACGGTTTAACAATCGATTTAACCGATAAATCCAAATCTTGTTTATCTAAAAATTTCAGCCTTTCAACTTCTATCGCCGTTTTTAAAACTGAAACGATAGACACCGACATTGCCTCCATAACGAAAGATACAAAATGATTAAAATTCAAATGCTCTAAAGCATAAAACAAATATTTATAATATCTCGCCTTTTCCGTGTGGTAGTAATACGACTCACTATACAAATTCCTCGAATTTAAACCCACACTTCTCATTAGGATATGTTCCAAGATTCGGCAAACTCGCTTGTTACCATTATTAAACGGATGTAAGGCATACATTGCACTATGAAATACCGCCACCCCCATTGGGTTTCGATTATTTTTTAACCATAAAACCAACTCATCCACTCCTTCAATTATTTGATCATGTGGTGCTGGTACAAAACTACCCACTTCAATTAAATTATTATCGCGCCACCGACCGGGTTTATATGGTGTGAAGTCAGTTAGATATTCAGTAAAAATATCCATTCCTATTGTTAATCGTTTATGCACATCTAAAATAAATTCTCTATTTAGTTTAGTAATATCAAATATTGATTGATTTAGTAACCTAAAAGTTTTAGCAATATTAAAAAATTCTAACTTGTCATGATCCTTTTGGGTCAATCTAACTTTATTTTTTAATTTATTACCAATAAAATCATATTCAGAGTTAGATAACAATAAATTATGTACCTCCTGTGCCTCAGTCAGGGTAAGCAGTGAATTTTCAGCCTTAGAAATGGCAAAAGAAACAAATAGTTCATTTTTTGAAATCAAAGATTTACTCAAATCGGGGTCAAGAAATATTTTTTCATATTTCGCCAGTTCCATGTCCAAGGCCGCCACATCATCTCCCGACATCTTAATAATCTCGGGATTATAGTAAAACTGTGACAAAAACGGTGTCTTAAACATATAGAAACAGTATAATCATTAGTCTAATATTAGTCAAGCAATCAGTCTAATAACTAGTTATTCTTCTCCGCTCAATCGGCCTACTCTCCGTACAAAAATATCTGTCCCCGCTAATATCGCAGCTCCAAAAGCCACATCAAGAGATCCATACCGCTCCGCATATGTCACCGCTTGTTTACAAGATTCTGTCAATATCCTGTTGGTAATATCACCAATCTCAAGACTCACATTTACAATTCCTTGAACAAAAGGTTTTGAAACAAATTTGTCAATTTTACCCATATATAAATTATTATATCACCAAAAAATCTTTACCCGCCTATGGTGGGCCCCACTTCTGGAGGATTAATTTTTCCCAATCTCCTAAACCTTAACATATTATCCATATCCTGTATTTCTCCCTTTCATCAAAGGGAGGTGTCCGAAGGACAGAGGGATTTTTTGGTTTCTCAATTCCGGCCGCGACCTATTTTCAATACCAGTTGCCCGGTAACTATCATCGGCGCTGAAGCGTTTCACTTCTCTGTTCGGAATGGTCCCGGCTTCGCCGAGGATTCTCGGTAAAACCGGAAGAAAAGGTGGTGCCACCTCGCTTACACGACCGGAATTGAAAAACCAAATTTGAATTTATTTATCTTGACCTCTGAATCGGGTTGCCTAAGAGACTTTTAAATCAGCACTAGTGCCGACCTAAAAGCCTCATATGAAATTTCTTCGATCTGTCCCTAAAATTTGCTTAAATCCTTACGGATCTTCCACTTTTTAGGTATTAACCGGTAGTCTCCCGGTGATCTACATCCTCGGCTTTCGCCGGGAATCGGTTTCTTATCTTGGGGTCAGTTTCCTGCTTGAGATGCTTTCAGCAGTTATCTAATAGGCACGTAGCTACCCAGCAATGCTCCTGTCGGAACAACTGGCACACCAGCGGTACCCTCGTCTAGGTCCTCTCGTACTGTAGACGAATTCCCTCAAAAACCTAAGCGACCAATACGGATAGAGACCGA
>CAZSLG010000041.1:0-7415 GCA_964607745.1 uncultured Gammaproteobacteria bacterium
CCTTAGTTGTACTCATTATTTCTTTATCCATAATCTTTCTCTTTTTAATTTACCTCATAATCAGGATATTGTTTTATTAAAATTGGTTTGTCCTGAAAACATATCTAAGGACTGTTCCCAAATCATGATTTATAGATTCAATTTATCATTCTTTCTTTTAATAAACTCATCACAAATTTATGCATTTTGATTATTGTTTTTTTGCTATATTCAAGATTTTGTTTTGCTCTTTTCATAACTTCACTATCAGTGTATTCTTCCTGAAAAGCGCAAGAAACGTAACCGAACGCTTGTCCTCTAAATTCTGAATGATCAAGTAATTGCTGAATTAACTGATCATTAGTAAATAATTTACGGTTTTTGTGTATCATCTCAAAAGTAAAAGGATTTATATGTATCTCGACTACAACAAAAATCCTGCTTACTCTATCGTCTAATATCCGTGTTTCAACAGTTAACTGTGCTTCCGAATAAGGCCCTTCTTCACCCCAGAGTCTGTCTATGTCTTTCCGTGTTAGTTTCATGAGTAATTTTTATGCTTCACCAAAAACACCGAGGACAGTCAAAAAGTAATTCTAATTTAGACCTCGACAATTTAATCATTTTGTGTAATATTGAGACAGTTTGATCTAACATATTATTTTCTTTTTTTGCTTTTACCAACCAGTTTAACTGCTTTATTTGCAAAAGCCTCAAAATCCTTATCCGCCTTGCTTAGATTCTTTAAACTGTTTTTGTAATAAACATCATATTCTTTTTCTGCCAATTCTTTTGCCAATTCGTGCGAAATTTTGCCGGCATCTTTCAAAATATCTTTATTGTTAATCCGTAAAAATCCGTGAAGTTTATCTATCCAGTCTTTCATATACATCGGCGCTCTCTGCATTGCCTGTCCCTCGGCAAACACAAGATATTGCTCGACAAGATTATTTAACACAAGAAGCTCTTGCTCGTTCAAGTAATTTTTGGCAATCACCACTTCTTCTTTTGTCGGTTTATTGCCTCTAAAGTTTGTCAATCCTACGTTTGGTTTTTTGCTATTCACTCTACTGGCGATTATTTCCGCAGCTGTGCTTCCCGTAATCGCGTAGTGGACTTTGTTTTGCACGGTTTTGAAAAATAGAATGCTTTGCTCGTCGGTCGGGTCATAGTCCATGCTGGTGGCATAAATATCGGTAATTTTCCGATAAAATCGTTTTTCGGAAGTACGAATATCCGCGATGCGACGGGTCAAATCCTCAAAATAATCAAATGGTAAATCAGGATTTTTTAATCGTTCATCATCCAACACAAACCCTTTGACAATATATTCGCGCAAGCGCGCCGTCGCCCATTGACGGAACGAAGTAGCAATAGAACTTTTGACACGGTAACCGACAGAAATGATCAAATCCAAATTATAGTATTCTAAATCTCGCGAAACCTCACGCATACCTTCTTTTTGAACTGTTAAGTAATTCTTAACAGTTGCATTTTGAACTAACTCGCCTTCCTCAAAAATATTTTTTACATGCATGCTAATATTATTTTTTGTTGTTTGAAACAGCTCTGCTAAAGCATTTTGAGTAAGCCACACCGTATCTCCGTCAAAACGCACATCAATTTTTGTTTGCCCGTCTTCGGCTTTATAAATAATGATTTGTGATTTTTGATTGTCTATTTTCATTCTTTTACTCTTAGTCATATTATTTTTGTATATTATTCCAAAAACAACGAGGACAGTCAAATAATAATTCTATTTTTGATCGCGATAATTTAATCATATCAACTTAAAGTTTATCTACCTCGCTCCAAAAAGTGTTTTTTGGTGTTACTTTACTTGGTTTCAATTTCTGTAATCCTGTCTTGATAGCTTCCTTGATTGTTGGCTCTTGTTCTCCTTGTGCTTTACTAAGAACAATATCAAAATGTGGTTTATATTTACTGTATTTAGGCTGTGTTGAGTAGATAATATCGAAAGCCATATTTATTTCGTCTACTGATGTTGTTTTAGCGATAACTCTATCGAATATAATTGTCATTAGATTATCTTTGTATGTGTCGCTTATTTCATCCCAATACAAAAACGCTATTTTTAGTGCAAACTTATGATTTACATTTACTGGGTCTAAACTGTTAAGCCAGACTATTATGGCTACAGTAAAAGGTAACATTATTAAATGTGGTAAAAATTTGCGGGCTTCGTTATAGATATTAAAAGCAATTTCTTGACTCGCAGTATCTTGACCAATAACCATGTTCTTTAATTGGTCTATAAATTTTTCTCTTAAGTCTTTGTCTTTTGCACATTCCATTTTATTAACTGTTTCATAAATTACTACTCTTTCAGGTACAGACAATGTTAGTGTTTTATTTAATAAATGTTCTACAACTCCTTTTGAATCCGAAGTTTTATAACTCTCCTCATCTAACTTTGTAAGAGCAAAAGTATAGTTTGCAGAGTCAATTAACTTGCCAAGAATTACGTTCTTACTTCCGTCATCTTCGAAGCTCCAAACTAAATCTAAAAAGTTTTTATCCTGCATAGCACGTTCCTCAAGGTCTGTTTTAATCACTTGAAAGAAGTCTTGCTGAAACTTATTATCTTTACTCTCGATAAAACTTTTAATTGTGGGCATGTCTGAACTTTTAGCGAATGTTTGGATTGTTTGCTCTATGGAAGTTTTCTCAGTAGCACTAACAATGCTGATTAAGTAGAAGAATACTGGTAAAAATATACCTTTTTGTGAGAAGTCATTTACATTAGCAGAACTTTGCAAAAGAGCCGTTGTTAGTGCATCTGCTTTTTTACTATCTTTAACTTGTGAAGCAAAGTCCTTAAGAATTGCTTCTGCTTTTTCTATTATTTGCACGATGGCAAGATTTCTCTCTGGAGTTTCAGGAGTTTTATTTTGAGCATCCAATAGCACAGTTAACTTCTCGAGCATGGCTTCAACTACTACTGTCCAGCTAGCTTTTCTACATACGAATAGAAAAGCAAATTTCATATTAAAAATGCTCTCTCCGTTAGAATGTTTTGTTGTAAGATCAGCGTCAGTTATTGACTCTATCAACTTAACTAATAAATCAGAGCTGATGAAGTCTGCAATAGCTTCTTTGCTTTTATCAAAGACAGTTAAGACATCAATGTTGTCAAAGTGCGCGTCAGTTAATGCCTTGGCAACTTCAGCTTTCTTTGAAGTAAAAAGGTCTCTGTTGCTGTTTATATAGCCGGCCAATTTATGTACAACTTCAGGATAATCCGGTATCTGTTTTACTGCTTCGGCGTCTTTTGCTCGACCTAAAATGCCAACATATTCAGAAGTAATAGTTTCCCTAAGTTCAGGACGACTTGCCCTAATAACGAAAAATACAAATTCAAGTTCTAATCCGTAAAGAAGGGTAAGTAAATTATTTTTAATAACTTCCGCTACTTTCTCACTAAAGGTTGCCTGCAAATCTAAACCTAGCTCTTTTTTTGAACGTGCAATTAGGTTAATAATGTTTACAAGGTTTTGTTTGGAATCCTGGTTGTCTTGGATAAGTTCAGTGATAAAATCAGTTATTTGATTATCTTTTGCCCCTTTCTCTCTAGTTTCTTTCAAAATACTAATTACCTCATCACCTTTGTTATCTTCAAAAGCTATTTCCAAGTTTTCACTAACGCCACCCGGTAACGCAAGTCTACGAGCCGACTGTTTCAAATAAATAAAAGCTCGGAGATTATCAGTTTTAACTATATTAGTACCGCCCATAAAAATTCTGACATCGAATTCTTCAGAAGCGTAATCATCTATACTCTTTGGACTCTTCACAAGTTTTTTATAAAACTCTGGCCATTTTTGTCGAATTATCAAAAATTTAGCAAGGAACGAGGGATTACCAGTAATAGCGCCAGATAGTTTAATGACTGGATCATTACCAGATTCTCTTTCGAGGGCTACCAAATAATGTGAAAGTAAAGTATTGATAAATTGTTTAATCTGTCTTGGGTTTTCTCTAAATGCTTGAGTTATGACGCTTACAAGATCTGCATTACTATCAAAAACTTCTACCTCTGTTTCGTGGAGTAATTCTTTTGTATATTCTTCTAAATCTGCGTCAATAAAAGAAGGAATTTTAATTGAGGTATTAAAGAACTTTCTTAAAAATTCATCTGCATCAAAAATATTTTTGTTTGACTCTCCTTTTTCGTTTTTAACATAGACGCTTTCTAAGTGTCTTTTGATTGCCTCATCATCACATTGAACTAAGAAAACACATTTTTTACTCCTTGGCTCAAGGAAAGTTTTGATGGTAGATAGCACCTCAACAGCCTTGGAGTGTGTGCACCTATCGAGATTATCAATAATTATAAGTATTCTTTCTGTGCTTGTGTTTTCGATAATCTTACCAAACTCTTTCTCAAACTCATGTGCATCTTTTAGACGTTCTTGTGAGAGTGTTTTTGTTTCTGTAGTGAAAATTTCGGAACCAACCTGAAACAAAAAAAGAATTGCTGAAGTTGTAAGCCCTATGCTAAAAACAGAAGCAAGATAAGCCTGAAATATAAAAGTAGAAAATAAGTATGTTAAAACACCTCCGACAGCTACAGCACCCAAAAACGTCAATAGATAGAGCTTAAATTGTAAAACCTTAGCCCAACTAATTTTTAGAGCACCCTCAAAACTTCTCGATGTACTGTTTTCAACTCTTTCATCTAAATCATAATCAGCAGTTAAAAACTTTTGCTCTTTTAACTTGTCGACAAGATTTATTAAAAAATAACGCCGTAGGGAGTCGTCCTCATACTTCCAAACATCAAAGTTGACGACTGCAACTTTGTTTTCCTGCGCTTTTAATTTATTTTCCAAGAAATTTGAAATGGTACTTTTACCCGTACCCCATTTACCAAAAAGTCCAATTGTAAAGGGAAAAGGACAGCTTACAACAATATCCTTAAGAGCTTCTGCAATGCTTGGGTGCTTTAATTTGTCGTTCTCTATAGCTTGTACAGCTTCATCCGAGAGAAACTCAAACTTGATTTTTTTATTATCTTTCGTGCTCATATTTTATGCTGCTTAACACCTTCTACTAGAGCAATTTCCTCTGGTGTTAGGCCGTAGAGTTGATAAACTAATTGGTCAATCTGTTTTTCATAATCCTTAACTCTTGCCTGCTTTTCTGTATTAGATAAATAATCACTAGAGCTTGTAATGGCGAGAATTTTATCTACGATTTCTTTAAAAGGTTTTTGGTCAGCTTCCGAGATTTTTTTAACTGGCAATTGGTCTAAATGTCTCCTTTTAATATATGGGAATACTTCAGGATTTGTAATAAAAAACTTATTGTAAAGATAGGTATATAAACTGCTATTTAGAAGGGCTAATAAATATTCTTCCGTGTAGTCGTGATCTCTTACCACAATATTGTATAAGGACTGTATAGTGTAGTATTGATTTTCGTCTAAACAGGCTGTGAGTTGTCTTCCAGTCTTTCTTAGCAAGATTTTTCTTTGTGCTAAATAAACAGATTCATTATCGTTGCTATGAATTTTTGATTTATCGAAATTTACATATCTCCCAATATCTTTATAAAACCACTTATCAATCTCTTTTCCGCTTAGTACTGGCTTGCTGTTTTTAAAGATTGGCTTATCTGCAATCATTGTTTTTTGTCCACCTGTCATAATGCCGATATAATTTAAGGCAATATTTCCTAGCTGGACTGAGTCGTTTTTCATCTTTCCCAAGATTTTTCCAGATGCATCGTCTGTAGGCATAAAAAACTCAAAATTATCACTTGTCTTATACTCTGATTGAGGAACTAAGATTCTTTTACTCTTATCTAGTAAGTCATCAAATAGGATTTTATTATCAAGACTGTCAGTACTCTTTTGTAAAATTGATATTATATTGTCAACTATTATGTTTCCAAATACTTTTGGTGATAGTTTACAGAAAAGTATTATTTTGCAATTGTCGAGAATATATTTCCTGATTTTGAAAGAATAGAAATTTTTAAGAAAATTCCACGGAGTTATTAAAGTAGTAAATCCATTTTCCTTAGAAATCCTTATGGATTGTTCAATGAACAAAACATAAAGATCAATTTTATCGTACGCAGAGTAAAACGTTTTTAAATAAGCTTCTTTTAAGGAATCGCTAATTTTACCATATTTTGTTGTTACATAAGGTGGATTTGCAATAACAATATCAAACCCGCCTTTTTCCGCGAATACTTCTGCAAAATTAAGTCTCCAAAGGAAAAATGGTTTTATGTTTGTCTGTCTATATTGTTCAAGTTGTTTAAGAGCAGACATTTTATTCTGTTCTTTTAGTGTCGTTTCTATTAAATCCCACTCTAATTTTTCAATACGCCTTTTAAGCTCGTCCTTTTTAGTTTTTTGAGACGCTTCGAAAAACTCTTTGTGTAGTTGTTTTAATTCTTGAGCTTTCTTTTTGGCTTCACTAAAAATATCAAAGAGATTACCACTCTCTGACTTCGGTTTATCTGGCCGAGTAAGTTTTTTGAGGGAATCTGATACTTTTTTTAGCTCCATTTCCAGCTCTTGTTTTTTACTATGATTGAGTCCTCCGCTAGAATAGAGTTTTATAAATTCATGTTGAAGATCACTTTGTCTTTGTTTTAGAGTTTTAATTTGTTCGTCATCGTCAAGACCTGGTTTTGAAATAAGCTCCTCATCAAAAAGCCGTACTCCCTCGAATTCTTCGAGCAAGCTATTTCCCTGCATAATTTTATAATCCAAATTAGGAAGTGGTTTAATTTGCTTAATGTCGCCCTCATCAACTACTAGAGAAAGCCATAAACGAAGTTTGGCAATTTCTACAGCACCAGGGTCAATGTCCACCCCGTAAAGCGAGTTCTGTATAGCGTCCCGCTTGAAGTTATAAATCGAGCGATCTTTCTTATCCTCTAAATAATTTGTAAGAGTATTTCTAGTCCTAATGATCTCGTTCATCATTCCGACAGGAAAAGCGCCTGATCCAATCGCCGGATCGCAAACACGGATATTTTTTAACTTGTCATCAAGAAACTGTGCATTTTTACGGATACTCTCCGGTAATTTATATGAGTATGTTTCTGTTTCCTTTCCCTCTTGCTCAACTCTGCTGTCATGCTCGACTGCTATTTCGCCGTATTGAATTAAAGTCTCAATATCTTTTCTATTTGGCAGAGATTGCTTCGTCGCTTCGCTCCTCGCAATGACGGATGGGGAGAGTTCATTGACCAGATAGCTGATTAAACTTTCCTGACACATATAATGGACAATCTCACGGGGAGTGTAGTAAGTGCCTTTTGATTTGCGGTCTTTGACTTCCAAAAGATTTTCAAAAACCTTACCTAACATTTCGGGATCAACAGCCACTTCTTTTTCCAATGGTTCATCTTCTTTTACAGTAAAGTTGTAGCGGTCAAAAATATCTAAAATACCA
>CAZSLG010000042.1:0-7357 GCA_964607745.1 uncultured Gammaproteobacteria bacterium
CGCCATATAAGTAACAATGTAACAGACGGTATTTTTGATGTCAAGGGGTAAATCCTTTTTTATTAAATTTATACTTATACTATTTCTGTAGTAGAATATATTGCCATTGACATCCATCATAAAAAGTATTATCAATATATATATATATATATGGTTAAGAAAAAAACGCTTTTTTATTTGGCGCTTCTCGGGATAATGTATATATTTATAGTCGTTGTTCCCCAAAAAACTATTATTGATTCGGCCAATCTTACTTCGGCCTCAGCTACCCTTTCAAATTCCAGACTTTCTTATCGAGCCGGGGTTGCAACCGGAGCGGCCAGCTCGTCGGTCGTCACGATTGATGCTTCAGGTAATGCTGATAATGATACTAACCATTTATTTCCTAAAGATGTTGTATGTTTTTCTGGCTCACTGCTGGACGGATGCTACAGCCAGACAACCTATACCACAGCTAATATTGTTGACAGTACCAATTTTAATTTTACACCCGCTCTTGGCGCCTCTGCTTTAAGCGTCAACGACTATGTAATTGCCAGCCAATCGGGAAGCCTGACGATTGCTTTTACCACTGTCAATGCAATTCCAACAGACGGTGACATTTTAATTACTCTTCCGGCGATTGACACGACCGGCAAAACCTGTGATGGAATGCCTGATACTAACTCAACGGTCGCTACTAATGGTTTTGATCTGTCAACTGTGGCCGCGGCCGATATTTCCGTTACCGGCTGTACCGATGGTGACTGGAATGCCACTGAGACAATTACCTGTGGTACTTCCTCGGCCGACCACACTATTCGCATTGATCGGCAGACAAGTACCTGTGCGGCTAGCTCGGCGATCACGGTCATGATTGATTCTTCTCCCGGCGTGATTAATCCCGCTCCGATTAACTCCGGACATACCCAGGGAACATCGGACCCATACACGATCAATGTAAAAACGAGGGATGGTTCCGATAACACATTAGACCAGATCAATACTAAGGTTGCTCCGGTCGAGGCTGTTTTTGTCTCGGCAACGGTTGATGAGTCTCTTTCTTTTTCAGTGGCCGGGGTTTCTGCCGATTCCGGAACTACTTGTAACATCACGAGAACCGCATCTACCCCTGATTCAACCGCCTATTCGATCCCCTGGGGAACGATTTCATCCACTTATGCCGCCGCCACACATAATGCCGCCCAGCAATTAACGGTTTCTACTAACTCAAATGCAGGATATAAGGTCTATGCTGAAGAAAATGACCAAATGGGACGTGACGGGAATACTTGCACCGGAGCCACTCCTTCCGCCGGTGAATATACCTTCTCTTCAGGGGTGTGTATTCGTGATACAGCCTGTGGAGCTACTCCATGCACCCACCAAACATCGCAAGATTGGACAAACATGTCGACCTATGTGGGATTTGGATACTCTCTTGAAAACCAATCTGGTTCGGACGCTAAATTCTTATATAATGAGTCAAGTCGCACCTTTTCCACAAAACAATTAGCAGATCAGGAAGCGCCGGAAACAAGATCTGACAGCAATGCAGAAATTATGACCAGTTCGGCGCCGGTTTCAGGATCATCCGTTTATGTTTGTTATCGAATCGCCATCCCGGGTACCCAACCGGCCGGATATTATTATAATAAAGTTAAATATACGGCTGTTCCGACATTTTAATTATGAAAAAAATTATTATTCTATTGGTCATGACGGTTGTGATGGTATTTGTTTTAACGAAGGTTGTCAACGCACAGTCCATCATGCCATTAATAGTCGCCCCCTCCCGCCAAGAACTGGAAATATCACCAGGTGAAAAATCCGCCATCAACATCCGTTTTTATAATTCGGGTGAAATGCCCGTTTCCGGAATTCTTAGAATTGCCGATTTTATTGTCCAAGATAAAGAAGGAACACCGGTCATTATTGATAATCCTTCATTATCTTCCCCCAAATATAGCGGTGCTAGTTGGTTTAATATCCCCTACGACAGAATAACTATTCCCGCCACTGACAAGGTTACAATTCAAGCTAACATTACCGTTCCTGAAACCGCTCGACCAGGTGGAAGATACGTAGCTGTATATTTTGAACCGGGACCCGAAGTGCCCAAGCCGGTTGGCGGTAATCAAGAGGCGGGAACAGGGGTTGGATCAAGGATCGCGGCCTTAGTTTATTTAAAAGTAGCTGGAGTGACTAATGAAAAAGCTTTATTATCTAGGTTTTTTGCCCGAACATTTTTTGAATACGGACCGATTGAAGTTGAAAGTCAAATATTAAACCGAGGCGATTATCATGTTAGACCACGCGGAGTGATCACTATGTCAAATGTTTTTGGAGCCCCGGTTGATCAAATCAAACTTAAAGAAGAAAATATTTTTCCTGATGCGGTCAGAAATTTTGAAAATAAATTGGGAAAAAAATGGATGATGGGAAAATATAAGCTCAATTTCACTGCTTCATACGGTGAAAAAGGCCAGGTGCTCGAAGCGTTCACGTATGTCTGGGTATTCCCTTGGAGAGTGGCCTTGGCAGTCATTTTAACTATCATTGTCATTATCCTTATGGTTAACAATCTCTATAAAAACATCATCGTTAAAGAAACTACCTTAGAAGAAGAATTAAAAAAAGAAAAGGACGAGATCGAGAAGTTGAAATCTCAGCTGCGCAAAAGAGGATAATATATACTTAAATTAATGAAACGATTTCTCATTAGTCTTATTCTTATTTTGATTCCTCTCCAATTGGGTTTCCTTTATTTAAAAGCGCCTCCGGAATCACTGGAATCGGTTGCTGGGGTCAGTGTAAGTAATACCGCTTCCATTGGGGAGTATCGATTCAACCTCTACGGATATACTTCTCCTTTGGCCGTAGTAACATTTGAAGGAATGGGTATATTTGATGTTACCACCGCTGATGATCAGGGTTATTTTCAATTTAATAACCGTTTTTCTCCCTACTCATCACGCGAGGCTTGTTTGAGCTCCAAAGACCAATTTGGCCGGTTAAGCTCCCCTGTCTGCCTTCCACCTTTTCCTGTTGACTATAACGTAACAATCGGTCCGGTAATCATCTCCCCGACCGTTTCTCTTAATAAAACGGATTTTTTTTTGGGTGACCGGGTTGTTTTGAGTGGTCAAGCAATTCCAAATTCTGAAGTTAATTTAGCTATTTTTAATGAAAACGGGGGCGAATATTCATTTCCAAGTTTTTCTTTTATCAAACCGGTTGAAGCCTTTACTTTTCCGAAAATAACCTCTAAATCTGACAATATGGGAAACTTTTCTATTAATCTCCCCTCCTCTAGTCCGGAAAAATATAGATTATTTGCTCAGGTCAATTATATAAAGTCGATCTCTCCCAACAGTGTTAGATTAAATTTGGAAATTTTGCCAATCTGGATGATTATTTTAAAATTTTTTCAGTTTATATTTTCATTATTAAGGCCACGATTGTTGGAAATCGCCATAACCTTGGAAATTCTATACATCCTTTGGGTTCTAAGGGGCCATTTTCAAGAGAGAGCTATCATCCTATACCAAAATCATCTTCCGGCAATTGAAGAAGAAAAACCTATAACTTTAATAACAAATAACCAATAACCAAGCACTAAGGAACAAACAATGTTCAATATTCAATTATCAATTAACCAAACTGTTTTAAATATTAATTATTGGTGATTGGTTATTGTTTGGAATACTTGGAATTTGGTTATTGGTTATTATCTAGTTAAACACCAAGTGAGCCTTTTGATTTAGGGCCACATCATCAGCTTTTATCTCTAAAAAGTACTCCCCCGACTTTGTGGATGAGATATCAAAATAGGCTTTTCCATAATTATCCGTCAAGCCCTGAATCGTTTCAATATTTAAAGAAGGATCCGTACCAACAAATATTTTTTTACCCAAAACACCCAAACCTTGGTTGTTTAAAATAAAAACGGTTAAACGGATTTTTTCTTGTCCATTAGCTCTAGCCTGAGATGGAGTATTAAAAATATATGAGTTGTCAATCGAAAAACTTGATTGACTAACACTGGCCCGACCGGTCATAAATCTTACTTCATAAAGCCCAAAAACACTAATAAAACCGACTATAATCAATAACAATAAAATAAAAAAAAAGATCGACTTTTTCATACAAACTAATCATAGATTAGCTAAAATATAAAGTCAAATATATATTATTACGACTATAGGTAGGGTTTTAATAATACTCTTGACACTACATATAGAAAATGGGCGGTAAATTAAGCTAGATCAAAAGGACTTAAAATTAGCAGAGAAAATCTTGAACTGACAAATTATCATAAAAATCTTAAATCTTAAAGGTTAAAGGTTAAAAAAATATTAAACGTTTTAAATATTAAAGAGTGAAATGTTTAATAGTTTGGTATTTAATAGTTTTTTTAACATTTAATATTTAATCTTTTAAAATTAAACCTATATATTTTAACAAAAATAATTGTTAATCCCAAATACTTCGTTAAAAATCACCTAATTTATTATAAGCTTAATGATATTTATTGATATATTAACGTTCTTAAATATTTTCTGCGGTAATTCTATTAAATGCGTGTAAATAGAAACATTTTGAACAAGTTAAAGTATGCATCCACCCTATCATAATATATACAAAATACCCTTGACAAGCTAGATATGACTACTCTATGATGAAATTATATGTCGAAAACGTATAATCTTTATAATCTTGAAGCCCTATTCAAAGAATATCTCTCTGCGGGAAATCAAAAAGCTATTTCTATCAAAAACTACCTATCTGATTTTAGACATTTTGCCGGGTGGCTAATGTCAAAGGGTGGGCACGGAGGTCCACCCCTACAGGAACCTATCACCTTAAATGATATTTCCGAATATAAATCGTATCTAGAATTAAATAATATTCCCCACAAAACCATTAATCGTCGTCTTTCAACCTTACGAAAGTTCTGTTCTTTCTGTATTTCTCAAGGCTGGATGAAGGAAAATCCAGCGAAGAAAGTTATTAATGTTGGTGGTTTAAGGGAAATACAATTAAATAAGGCTTTAGAAAGCCCTACATTACATCAACGGAGTGTAAGAGGGTTTATATCAAAAATCAAAAATCAAATATTAAAATTACATATTAAAAATCAAAATGAATCTAATCTACCATCTAAAATCTATAATCCAGTATCTAAATTTAGCCCTCAACACTACATTGCCTTTCTTATTATCCTGCTTTTCGTCTCTGTCATGGGCGCGGGGATTTACAATCAATTTTTTGCTAAGAATCGTCAGTCCTTTGCTTATCCTACGGCTTTGACCCGGGCCGGACGGATCTTATCTTTTCAGGGACGGCTAACCGATACTTTGAGTAATCCGATCACAACAGCGACCAATGTCGTGTTTCAACTTTATAGCGTTTCATCAGGTGGTGTCGCGTTATATAATACCGGCACTTGTTCGGTGACACCTGATCAGGACGGGATCTTTTCTTCTTTGATCGGTTCTGATTGTGGCGCAGAAATTGCCGCTTCGGTATTCACGGAAAATGCCAATGTATATCTTGGTGTCACGGTTGGGGCCGATGCCGAGATGACTCCCCGTCAGCAAATAGCCAACGTAGGTTATGCGATTAACTCCGAAACATTACAAGGCTTTCCTCCTGGTACAAACATCTCTACCATCCCTTATATCAATTCCCAGGGTAATCTGCTAATCGCCGCTACAAATCCTGGACTTCACTCAACGTATGCTTCTTCAACTTTTACAATATCCAGTGCTCAAGCCACAACTATTCAATCAGCCGGTACAGGTGATATAGTTTTACAAGCTACCGAGAGTGGGACATTAAAATTCAGGACCGGAGGCGCAACTGATGCAAACACCAGAATAACCGTTGATAACGCCGGTTTGGTCGGCATCGGGACGACAACGCCAGGACAGGAACTGGACGTCGTCGGAGATCTTCAGTTTTCCGGGGCCTTAATGCCAAATTCAGCGGCCGGAACCAGTGGGCAATTTTTAATTTCATCCGGAGCCGGAGTGGCCCCAACCTGGACCTCAACTGTTGGAGCGACCAGTATATCTTTTTCCGGGATCACGTCCGGAACCAATACACAGGCGGCGATGGTTATTGGAGCTGGCGCTTCACTTGACTACACCTCAACTGGAACGATTAATGCGTCAAGTTTGATTGGTGGGACATGGGCATCTCCAGGGACAATTGGTTCTACCACTCCAAACTCTGGAGTATTTACAGATTTAACGTCCAACGGAAATACAACTATTGGAGATAATATTGCTGATACGACTACTGTAAATTCAGGCGCTTGGACATTTGCCAATGATACAAATTTTGCTCTATCCGGCGGAGCTAATGGGCTTTCTTTTGATACTAATACCCTTTCGATAGATGCAAATGGAGATAAGGTTGGTATTGGAACAACAGCTCCAGCGGGAAAATTAGATGTGACCGATACTTCAAATACCGCGGCTTCTTTCAATTTGACAAATAACACTGCCACCACTATTGGGGTTGGAGTTAATACTTTAGGGGTTATGGACCTGCAATCTACCTCGCTCACGACCGGTAATTTTTTAAATATAGAAACAAATGCTTTGACTAGCGGAAAAAGCTTAAACCTCTCCTCTACTTCAACCGGGTTGACGACCGGAAATCTGGCGTCTCTAGACTGGAGTCCGGGCTCGGCCACAACCGCAACCGGAGATTTGCTTTCTCTAAATATTGGAACTAATGGTAATATTGGGAATCTTTTCAACGTTAAAGACACCGGTTCTTCTTTGTTTTCTGTTTCGGAAACCGCCGTCACGTCTAATCTTCCAACTTCATTTACTTCAAGTGGAGACGTGTCAATCTCCTATGATCTAAATTTTACAAACCTAACTGCATCGTATATTAAATCTGTCGCTCCTCTTTACATCCAAGCCGGTGAAACTTTTGGAAGTTCCGATTTGACTTTGCAGACTTACAATTCGGGAGATGTTGTGATCGACTCTCCGGGTGGGGTCACTTTAGCTCAAGCTCAAGCTTGGGATTTATCTGATTCTTCAACAACTTCTCTAAATATTGAATCGGGTTTGATGAACTTTGATACGACAAATTCAAGAGTTGGAATTGGAACTACTGCGCCTACTCAAAAACTTGACATTGTTGGAAATGCTACAGCATCAGGAAATATCACGATGGGTGGACAAGCACAGTTGGGTAATTTTTCCGTTGCCCCAACCGCTGTTGGTGAAGGGGCTTTTTACTATAACTCTACCACTAAAAAAGTTTATTACTGGAATGGAACGGCTTGGAGCGAATCTCTAGGATCAACAGGGCCTACGGGTGCTACAGGCGTGACTGGACCAACAGGAGCAAC
>CAZSLG010000043.1:0-7242 GCA_964607745.1 uncultured Gammaproteobacteria bacterium
TAAACCAAAAAGGTAAGAGTGTCTTAGCCGAATGGTGGAACGATTCCTGGTCCTACCGTCAGGCCATCAACATCTCTTCTCACTCTGTTGGCGAAACCAACGTTTACATTATCGTTACCGTCAATATTGGTTCTACTGCCAAAGCCCAAACTGATGATGGTGACTTTAGGTTTACCAATGCCACCGGTAACCTTCTTGATTACTATATTGCCTCCGGAGCCGGCACTACTGCTCCGGTTTTTCATATTCTTATTCCCTCCTTCCCCGCCGGCACGTCTACTTACTATGCTTATTATGGTAATCCCAGTGTCGCTAATGGCTTTTTAACCTCCGGTTTTGCCACTCAAGCCAGTGGTTATTCCATTGGCTCCTACTCCTCCGAAGAAACCGGCGGCGGCCCTGTCGCTTGGTGGAAATTCGACGAAGGGGTGGGCACCACCGCCTATGATTCTTCCCCCAACGCCACTAAAGCCAACGCTTTTTTTGATGGTATTGGTACTACCATCTCTGAAACTAATTACTATATCCGCCCCCCCGCCCCTGGCTCTTGGGTCAAAATCCACGACTCTATCTCAACCAACTCTGATGTGGCCACTTCATACCCCACCGACGCCAATACCTATACTCGCGGTGTTGATTACGAGATCGATTACCCCAACGGTCTTTTTCGCACCCTAGTCGGCGGCTCAATGGTTCAAAATGGTGGATATCTTATCGATAACACCTTTTCTAATCCCGGCCCAAAATGGACCGATGAATCCCAATGTGTTTCCGGTAAATGTCTCTATTTTGACGGCGCTGATGATTCCCTTAAAAGCACTTCAAACACAATGTTCTATATTGGCCCCGGAGTTAAACTTACCTTTCAAACTTGGGTTAAAAAAATCGGTTACACCAACCCTGATAATTGTTTTTTTGGTCTCATTAGTCACAACTACGGAAATCCCAGAATTTATATCAATAGCGATCGCACCGTTACCTTCGCTCTTCCTTTTAACGACCAAACCCGATCTATCACAACCGGTACCACTGTCCCCGATAATGCTTGGACACAAATTGCCGGAACCTGGGATAGTATTTATTTAAAAATATATATCAACGAAAAACTAGTCACCACCTCAGCCGATTATTCTTCCTACACCGTCACCTCCCGAAACGACTATTTTTATCTGGCCCGCGGCCAATCTGGCGCCAGTAAATGTCTCATGAAAGGTTACCTCGACGAAACCAAAATCTACCCCTATGCCCGCTCGGCCGCCCAAATCAAACAGGATTATGCTAGTGGTCTGGCCGGTATGGGTTCAGCCGAAGGTGCCAATGTCAATATCGGCTCCAAATCTGCCAAAGGCCTCTCCGATGGTCTCGTCGGCTATTGGAAATTCGACGAAGGCGTCGGCACCACCTCCGCCGATTCTTCGGGTAATTCCAACCTCGCTACCTTTGGTACCGGCTCCTCCGCCTCCGGCTGGTCTACCGGCAAATTCGGTATCGGTACTAGTTTTGATGGGGTAGATGATTATGTAAACCTGACAAATTCTATATCTTTAGACCCATTAGGATCTGCCATTTCTTTTTGGTTTAACCCAGATGCAATAGGAAATGGCGCCTTTGTAGGTAAAAATAACGACAATGATACCTACATACTTTTAAACAGTTCAACAGTTGTCAGAGTCCAAACCGATCAAACTGCTACGTACAAAGATTTCGCCGTCCCATCAATGTCCGTAGGTAATTGGTATCATTTAGTTGTTATCCGATCAAATAATACGACTAGGGTATATTTAAACGGAACAGAATCAACAAGTGGTGGGCAAACACAAACAGACGCTTTTACTATCACTCAAATAGCCAAATATAGTAGCGGTTTAGTGGGGGCAATGTACGACGGATATCTCGATGAAGTCCGTATCTACAACCGCGCGCTCTCCGCCACTGATGTCAAAGATCTCTACAACTACGCCCCAGGCCCGGTTGCCTATTGGGACTTCAACGAAGGCACCGGTTCAACCGCCTATGACTCCTCCACCAATTCTCTCAATGGTGTTTTAAGTACCGGTTCTTCTGCCCCATCTTGGGTTCAGGGCAAAATCGGTAAAGCTCTTCGTTTTGTTGATAACGATGAGTCTGTTAATTTCGGTAATCCGACTAGTTTAAATTTTGGTACTATTTCCAACTTTACTATCGGCTTTTGGGCCAAAACCAGCAACACCAATAATAAGTTTGCGGTTTATCATGGCTATTACACCAACCCTGGTTATTATTTTTATGGCAAAACCTTCGGTATCACTGACGGCAGCACCGCCAGTTACACCGCTTCATCAACCGCTGAATGGCGCGATGGCAATTGGCACTATCTTACTGGCACTGTCGACCGCGTGAACAACACTATTGCCTATTATGTTGATGGTGTTCAATCCACCTCTACCTCAATTACCGGTGTCGGCAACATCAACAGTAGCCTCAATTTCAAACTCTCTGGATATGGCGGAGTCTATGACTGGGATGGGTCTCTTGACGACGTCAAAATCTACAACTACGCCCGCACTCAACAACAAATAATCTCCGATATGAACGCCGGCAACTCCCCCGTTTCCGGCGGCCGCGGCGCCGTCGCCTACTACAAATTCGACGAAGGCCGCGGCACCACCACCGCCAATTGGGGCATTGGCGGTACCGCCCTCAACGGCACTTTCGGTACCGGCTCTTCTTCCCCTTCTTGGACCACTTCCGGCAAAATCAACAAAGCCCTAAGTTTTGATGGTACGGCTACTTATGTCTCACCTGGTGATCCAAGCAATGGTAGTTTAGATTTTGGTACCAATGATTTCAGTCTCTCTCTTTGGTTTCAAAGAAATACCATTAGTAGTACTCAAGGTTTAATCAGTAAAACTGCTTGGAATGATGGTATTTACCTCCATTTCGGATCAAACAATAAAATTTATTTCGCCGATCAGTTTCTAGATGCCACAGGACCATACAGTAGTTCTACCATCACTGACTCCAACTGGCACCATCTGGTTGCTGTTAGATCTGGTGGTAACGGTTCAATCTTCCTTGATGGCAAAAATGTCACTGCCGGTACCACCACTCTTACTCGTGATCTCTCCAACGCAACCAATTTTTTAATTGGCAAAGCCTACAGTGCTAGGCATTTTTCTGGTTCCATTGATGAAGTCAAAATCTACAATTACGCTCTCTCTGTCGATGAAGTTAAGTCCGACTATAACGCCGGTGCCTCTTTTGTCTTCGGTTCCTCCTCTCAAACCATCGGTGCTACCACTACCAGTTTAGAATATTGTGTCCCCGGTGACACTTCCCCCTGTTCTCCTCCTGTGGCTGAATGGAAATTCGACGAAGGAGTTGGCACCACCGCCTATGATACCAGCGGAAATAATCTCAATGGTCGTCTTTATAACTCACCATCATGGGTTCTAGGTAAAATTGGAAAAGCTTTTGATTTCAACGGTTCTAGTTCTTACGTTGATGCTGGAACCTCACCCCTCTTTGATATTACCGATGAAAAAACTATCGAGTTTTGGGTCAAACCAGGTACACAAATTGGTAACTGGAGAAGACCTTTAAGTTTTGGCGGCTACGCTGCTAATGGCTGGACTATCTATACTGGTACCACCGGAGTCGAAACCCTTTACCCCAGTCTTGGCACCGCCTCTGGTTGGTCAGGCTCTCTGGCTCCTGCCATTCCTGTCGTTCCCGGCACCTGGAATCATGTGGCCATCGTCGCAAAACTGGGATCCTATGGTAGAAGTTATCTTAACGGCATCAGTGTTGGTGCCAGCATCACTCCGGCCACATATTATTCCAACACTGCCCAATCTCTAAAAATTGGCACTGAAGGAGGCAGTTACTATGACGGATCTGTCGATCAGGTCCGTATCTACAACTACGCCCGCACACCGGCGCAAGTCGCCTACGACTACAACAAAGGCGGTCCTGTCGGCTGGTGGAAAATGGACGAATGCCAAGGTACCCAAATTGCCGACTGGAGTGGCAATGCCAATCACGGTATTCTCTCTATCGGTGCCTCCGGTACTCAAAACACTGTTGGCACCTGTTCTGTCGGTACTTCTGCCGCCTGGACTGCCGGCGCCACCGGAAAAATTAACGCCTCTCTCAATTTTGACGGTAGTGATGATTACATCACTATGAATGACAATTTCAATATGAACACAAATGACTTTTCTTTGGCTACCTGGATTAAACCAAGCGGATCAGGTTATAGAGCCATAATATCAAAAGGCGATGCTGGAATCGGTGCCAATAAGGGATATCGATTAAGACTGGAAAGCAATAATACACTACTTTTTACAGTCACCGGTAATAGCGAGGTTGGATTGACTACAGCAAACACATTAACCAGCGGTAATTGGTATCATGTCGTAGTTACTAAAAACTCATCTACCATGAAAATATTTGTCAACGGAGTTGAATGGGCAAGCGCAAATTCCCCCGCCGGTACTGTCGACAATGCTTTATACTCATACATCGGAAAACAATCTACCTGGTATTGGAATGGGTTCATTGACGATACTCGTATTTACAACTACGCTCTGACTGCAACACAAGTAAAAACTCTATTCAATAATGGGGCAGTAAATTTTAGATAGTTTTGACATATTTCATTAAGATGTTTTTGTCCTTATACTTTTATTATGCTTACCCAAAGCGATCTAACTAAAATCAAGGAACAGATCAGGGAAGAAATCAAACCTGTCAATAACCAACTCGATAAAGTAGATAAACGATTTGACAAGGTTGATACACAATTTAACAAGGTCGGCAAACAATTCAACAAAATTCACAAAGATCTCAAAATTATTATCAACTATTTTGACCACAATTCCGCTAATCACGAAACACGTATCACCAAAATTGAACAACACCTTGGTTTCTCCAAATTTCCAAGCCTGTAGTTTTTCCGTTTCCGAAAAAATAGCCTAGTTACTATATTTCTACCACCGTTTGGTTGTTATTTTTAGTTCCTAAACGTCACTTTCACTGTCCGCGGCAAAGGAGTCCCTTCAATACTCGCCTCTAGTACAAACTGTCCTTCCTTACTCGACTTGACTTCAAAAGTCGCCAATCCATCGACCCCCGACATCTCTGTCTGCGGCTCTCCCACCCCCGTCAGTTCCACCCCCTTTCCCCTTATTCCTTTCCCTGTCTCATCCAACACAAATACATTAACCACACAAGCCTCTTTGCCATCTGCTGCCGCCAATACCTTTCCGCCGATAAAATAAGAACTATTCAAAGACACTTTTGTCGTTGGAGCCGCTTTCGTTAAAGTTACCATCACTTTTGGCACCACCACCGCCGCCAGTAAATAAATCAGCGCCATTCCTATCACTACACCTCCCAACTTCAATAACAAGCTTTTATCTTGCATCATGTCTGACATATCCTAGCATATTTTTCCTATACAAACTAATTTCAAGCAATCCCAGTTCAATATTGATAATGGGAAAATATTTTATTTTTTCTCATATTTACGACCATTTTTAAACAAAATTATTTAAATATTTTAATTAAATATTTATACTTAATATCATCTTCTTTTTTTCCCTTGTTTAGTATATTTTTGTACAAAGATTTTTGTTTTATTTACTATCATTTAATAACATACTATCTTTTCCGCATATAACCGCATAAGAGTTTTTAACTATATCAATAAGTGTTTTTATAAATATTAAAACGATATATATCTATAGTACCAACCCACCCCGTGAAATGCCAAGTGAAATAAAAAATAGCAAAAAAGCATCTCAAACACCCTCAAAATACCATATCAAATACCACCAAATAACTACATCAAACCACCTCTTGACACCCTTTTCCTAATAGTAGATAGTTATTTTATTACTTGTTAATTTTTATATAAATATGGATAAAATGTATAAAATTAAAGCTAAATCTTTATCTCCGCTTCTGGAAAAGCTAACCCCGCTTTTAATTATCGCTGCCACTTTCATCTGGCTCTGGAAATAATCTATGTTTCTGGTCCTGCCCCAACACTTAAAGTCTTTTTCACTCTGGTTGACATCTTCCGGCTATCAACCAAACACTATCCGTTCTTATATCTTCGATCTTCAGTTCTTCTTAAAAAACACCAACGATCAACTGTCGGTCGAATCCATTTCCACCTTCATTTCCTCAAACGCTAATCAAAACAATTCTCTCCGCCGTCTGGCTTCCCTTTCCAAATTCTGCCTCTTCGCTTTCGACCAAAAATTAACCGACCAAAATTTCTTCCTGCTGGCCAAAAAACAATCTGTTTCTACCCCCCGCTTTTCTGTTTCTGAATTACTAAGTGAATTCTCAACTTATCTCATTCACCAGGGCAAATCCCCCGTCACTATCAAAAACTATCAAAGCGACTTAAGACAATTTATTGACTTCTGTGAACATCAATAATTTCCAAAACCACCAACTTTTAGCCAACTTTATTGCCGCCCTCAAGCGCAATCATACCCCCGCTTCATCAATCTCCCGCAAACTTTCTTCTCTCAAATCCTTTCAAAAATTTTTAGTCAAAAAGAAAAAAATCCTTTCTGATCAAAACCCACCGATCCGACTAAACGTCGGATCACCTCCCTTGAAAAAGGGAGGCTTTTCTTTCAATCGTTACTTTGTTTTTGCCACTCTCGCTCTCATCATCTTAGGTTCCCTCTATGGCCTCTATACCCAAACCATCACCAAGGCCAAAAAAGAATTGGCTTATTCCAGCGCCTCAAGTCCGGTTATTGGCAGCCGAATTCTTTCTTTCCAGGGCCGCCTAACCGATACTAGCGGTAACCCCATTATTGCCTCCACCGGCATTCTTTTTAAACTTTTCAGTTCCGGAGCTGGAGGCACCGAACTCTACTCATCCGACACCGGTAATAGCCAGGTTGTCGTTCCCGACGACAATGGAATTTTTAACACCATCATTGGTAAAAGCCACGGTGACACCATTCCTTCTACTGTTTTTACCGAACACTCTGAAGTCTGGCTCCAAATCACAGTTGATGCTGAAACCATGACTCCCCGCCAACAGATTGCCACTGTCGCCTATGCCATGAATGCCGAAACCCTGCAAGGACTCCCTCCGTCTGCTAGCGGTTTCAAGAATACAGTGCTAGTTGTCGGTGAGTCCGGCAATGTCTATCTGGGTGAGACTTCACCCTCAATTATCTCCACTTCCGGCACCTTTGGCATTGAAGGTCAGGCTCTCCTTCTTAAAGC
>CAZSLG010000044.1:0-7238 GCA_964607745.1 uncultured Gammaproteobacteria bacterium
GTGAGGGATAAATGAAGATAATCAAATCCCTCTCGGCTTCGCCGCTTCTCCCTTTGAGGAAAGGGAGATAGACTTATTTCGATTTTCCGAACCAGTCGGATCGGATTATTGAGATCAGAGTTATTTAATTTTAATAACGTTTTTTGGTCGATTATTTTTAATAATTGTTGTAAAAACTTTACCGGTAGTTTAAATAAAATAAATCTTAATAATAAATTCGGTTTGATAGAAAGGGTGTTGTATTTGGAGTTAATGACGGCGTCGATATAAAAACCACTACCACCAACCAAAATCGGTAATTTATTTTTGGCTTGAATTTCGGATATCAAATCTATCGCCAGTTTTCTGAATTGAGAAACAGAGAATTTTTGATTGGGTTCAATTAAATCAATTAAGTGGATTTGGACATCTTTGGGGTGATCTTTGCCAACACCAATGTCCAGATATTTGTAAATTTGTCTAGAATCGGAGGAAATTAATTCACCGTTAAATTTGGTGGCGAGTTTGACCGCTAGAGCAGTTTTTCCACTTGCGGTCGGACCGGAAATGATTAATAATTTCCCCATGGATGATTTTATCGCTAAAGCCAGAGAAAACATAGATAATTTTGAATTTGACAAGGTAAAGTTGTGGAATGACGATATGCCACTTCTCGAAACAATTAATATGAGTGTCGATGGTCTTGATTTTGGAAAATATGAGAACCTGATTAGCGAACTAAAAGTTATTGCCGGAAACCAGTATTATTACCCTTTTGAAAAGTTACACATGACTTTATTGCCTTATATTAAACTGGAGTATTCTGACAAAATCATATCGGCTGAAATTGAAAACATTTTGTTAAAGTACAAAATTAGTTTTGAGGTAATATGTGCCGATTTCCGTAATTATTCAACCTTGCAGATATTGGCTAAGCCAAGTTTTAACCTGGCTCAACTAAGACAAGAATTGCGTGATTTCATCAATCCCAAAAAAGAGGATTGGACTTTATATACTAATAACTTTGAAGAAATAGGCCATATAAATGTAATGAGATATAAGGAAATTCCAAGTATTGAATTATTAAGAAAAGGTTTTGAAAAAGTTGATAAAAATTTCGGAGTAATTATCCCCCAAAAAGTAGAGATAATTAAATTAAGTTCAAGAACATTGGCTCCGGGAAAGTTTACGGTGGAAAAAACGATTAAATTAAATACTTAAACATTAAAACGAAATTCGACAATGTCGTCGGGGTGCATGGGATAATCTTTGCCCTCATGGCGTAATAATCCCTTGGTCTTGGCACCCTCCCAACCGTTGTTGGCGACGAAGTCAGGATAGGAGACGATTTCTGCCATAATAAATCCCCTGGCAAAGTCAGTATGAATGACTCCGGCGGCTTGGGGGGCTTTGGAGCCGGCAGGAATAGTCCAGGCTCTGGCTTCCTTGACACCAGCAGTGTAGAAGGACTGAAGACTGAGAGTTTCATAAGCTTTTTGAATCACCCGCTCGAGGCCGGATTTAGTCATTCCCAATTCTTTAAGATAAGCCTGACGATCGGCCACCGGTAATTCGGACAATTCAAATTCAACTTTCGCACAAACCGGAATGACAGTACTGGCATCAGTGATAGTGGTCTTAAAAGAATCAGCGATTTTGTAGGTGTCTTCGTCGACATTGGCGACAATAAAGTAAGGTTTGGCGGTTAAGAGAAAAAATTCCCTAAGCATTAGTTTTTCTTCATCGGGCAGACTTAAATTAACCGGTAGTACTCCTTTCTCTAGTTCGGCTTTTAAACGTGTCGCAAAGGCAAAGATTTTGGTTTTGGATTCAATGGGGTTATTTTTTATTCCGGAGATAAATTTATCAACGGTTTCCAGGTCTTTAATAATCAGTTCGGCGCAGATGATTTCAAAATCACTTTTGGGGTCAGAACTTCCTTCGCGGATAACATTGGGATCAGAAAAAGAGCGGACGATGTGACAAATAGCATCGCAATTGCGGATATTGGCTAAAAATTTGTTACCTAAACCTTCCCCTTCGGAGGCACCTTTAACCAATCCCGCTATATCAACAAATTCGATGGCCGCCGGGACAATTTTGGTAGTATTAACTATCTTGGCCAACACCGGCAGTTTATCATCGGGAACTTCGACCACGCCGACATTGGGATCAATAGTGCAAAAAGGGTAATTGCTGGCATCGGCCACTTTTTTACCTAAGAGAGCATTAAACAAAGTCGACTTACCCACATTGGGCAGACCGACAATACCGATACTTAGATTCATGGTCTATTTTACCTAAATTTTGGTAGCTTAGTTGACCTTATTTATGGGTTTGTTGTTGATGATTGATAGGACAGTGCCGATGGCAATTTTAGCTCGGTTTCGTTGAGTACCCAAGGTAAAGTAGGCCTGTTCGGGAAAGACCATGACATTGCCCTGAAAATCCCCGATCTTCTTTTCGTTGCTTTCAAAGGCATAACCGCCGAGTTTTCCGGCAGCGACTTGGCTAAGGATAAAGGCTTCGTCAAAAACATGGGTGTCGGAGGTGCAAACGACAATGGTTGTTTCGTTTAATTTTGACAACAAATCTTGATTAATCAGACCTTTTAATTCCGGAGGAGTAGCCAAAGTGTTAAAAATAACATCAGATTTTACAAATAATTGTTCCAAACTAACAGATTTATAAGAGCTATCTTTTTTACTTCGATTCCAGTAAGAAACATCCAGACCCAGACCAGAACATAATTCGGCGACTTTGGTGCCAATTCGCCCCAGTCCGATAATGCCAACTTTCAGACCTCTAACTTCATTGTTTAGAAAGTTATCGTAATCCATTTTCCAGTTATTCTTGACAATTAGAGGTAGTTTTCTTAAGAGGGAAAACATCATGTAGAGGTTAAATTCGGCCACGGCTTGCGTGGGAGCATCGGGAATATTGGTGACGATTATGTTCATATCCGCCAGTTTCTTAGTATCCACCCAGCCAAAAGAGGAGGTGGTTAAACAAAGGGCGGTTAATCCTTTCATTCTTTGGAGACGGTCGATGGGGAAAGCCGTCCAAGAATCTTTGAGATAAGCCGGGTTGACGACCAAAATATATTGGTCATTGGCAAACAAAGAGCTGATTTTTCCCAGGTCAATATTATTACCCTCAATAAATTCAATTTCATGCGGTTCTAATTTCTTTAGTTGTTCCGGGGTAAAAAATACTTGGGGAAAAATGATTTATAAGAACGATGGTAAAATATCGACATGAACTGGATGTGGTGGAGCTTGGTAATGTTTTTTTCTTCGGTGATCATGTATTTGATTATCCGTAAATCATCGCTTTTAAAAATCCCATCCCAACTAAATAACTTAGCTATGTTTTTCATCCCACTGTGGGTGTATATCATTTTGGGTTTAACCACAAAGGCAAACTTTTCTCTAAATCTTTCTCAATTGCTTATAACCACAGGAGCTGCTTTTTTGTTTAGTTATCTGGGTAATGTTGCTTCATTAAGGAGTATAGAGTTTGCCCCTAATTCCGGATATAGTTTAGTGATATCCAAAAGCTACGTGGTATTTACCACGATTGTAGCAGTTCTCTTATTCAGAGCTCAACTAACAACGATTAAAGTGGTGGCAATACTTTTGATTGTTATTTTCTCGGCGATGATAATGGTGACAAAGAAAAATATTAATAAAGATGTAAAAAGCTCTTGGTTACCTTTGTCATTTGTTTCTTTTTTCTGCTGGGGGATGTTATCTCTGACTTCAAAGTTTTTGTTTAACTCGGGGGTTAATACTTTTGTTTTTCTTAGTTATGCTTATTTTGTAGTCTCTTCGTGTATCTTTACTGAAATTAAATCAAAAAAAATTATGTTAGGTGATATAAAAATGTATTTAAAGATACTTATTCCAATTGGGGTGTTATCAACAACTTTCAATCTGGGTCAATTTGAAGCTATCAAATCGGCTCCAAATGTTGGTTACGTCAATGCAATAAACGCGGCGTCAATTTCTTTGGTTACCGTGTTATCGATTTTATTGTTTAAGGATGAATTTAATTTACGTAAAGTTATTGGGGTGTTTGGTGTCGTTACTGGTTTGATTTTGATGTTTATAAAACAATGATTCCAAAAATAAAACTATTAAATGGTAATGAAATGCCAAGATTGGGTTTAGGAACTTGGACTGTTGGGGGGGGTATGACTCACGACCCGAACAACGATGATAAGGGACAAAGCGAACAAATACAAAAGGCGATTGAAGCTGGTTTCAGTTGGATTAGAACCGCTCATAACTATGCCGAAAATTATTGTGAAAAATTGGTAGGACAAGCGATAAAAAAATATGATCGGTCAAAATTATTTTTATCATCCGCGGCTAATGAAAGGTTTGCTCCCAACAAACAGGCATTAATTGATGTGGCCAAATTAACCTTGGATAATTTACAAACTGATTATCTGGATTTATTTATGATTGGGGCAATCGGGCCGACACCGGTGCAAGAAATTGTGGATGGACTACTTGAGCTTCAAGAATCCGGGTTAGTAAAAAATATCGGAGTTTCAAATTATCGTAAGCCAGAGTTGGAATATGCTTTTAATTATTCGGGTAAGAAAATTGTTTACGATGAAATGCATTACAATTTGGTGATTCGTGAACCTGAACTCTGCGGTTCATTTGATTTTTGTAGAAAAAACGGCATAGTGTTAAGTGCTTACCGACCGCTGCAATTGGGGCAATTATCAAAACCAGGAATTGTGGTATTAGACGAAATGGCCAAGAAATATGGAAAAACCCAGTCTCAAATATCTTTGGGGTGGTTAATTCAAAAAGAAGGGGTAATTGTGGTAGTGAAAGTATTAGATGATAAACATGTGACCCAAGACTTGGATATTTTTGATTGGAGTATTGAAGAAAAGGACATGCAGAGATTGGATAAAGAATTCCCGATTCAAATCAGAACCAGTGATTGCAGCGGACCGAGAAAGGCTATTTTCGAACGTCAATAAACTCGATTTGTCTATCTTTAACCCAAAGATATTGGGTGTTGGTCAGAGGAATAATTTTGTAGTTTTCGGAATATAAGTCGGCAAAACTTTTTTGATAACCATCGTGAAAATCGGTACTTCCCCAATGAGGTAAAATGACAAAATCGACAATTCCTAAACCATCGGATTTTAGGCCCGGAGCCTTGGTGGAATCATCAAGATATTTGGCTAATTGGTTACCGATTCCAACCAGGGCAGAGCCAGCACTGGAACCGATGTAGATTACGCCGTTATTTATCTTTTCTCTTAATACTTGGTCAAATTCACTTTTTATACATTGGTCCAACAAGTAGAAAATATTGCCGCCGGAGATAAAAATCAGGTCAATATCTTTCAATTTATCTTCGATCTGATATTTATTTAAACCGGTTATAGAAAATTCAGTTAATTGAAAACCGGCCTCGACTAATTTATTCCGATCATCCCGAAGCCACCAGAGATCACCCTCTTCAACTTCAGCAGCGGTAGGAATAAACGAGACTTTATATTCTGTTGGTTTTTTGGGTAAATGTTTGACAATGTCGTCCATGACTATATTAGCCGCAGAAGCAAGAAAGAGTTGGGTCATAGATTATTTTACAACTTATTGATATAATTATTTTACAAAACGTGGGGCGGAGTCGTTCGTAGAGTCCGCCCTTTTTTGTGTCTATATTCTAAAATGGCTTGCAGCGATTTTATCGGGACGAAGTCGGCACCGACAAGTGATTTGATTTCCCGGGCGGTTCTTTTACCGTTGGCAATGACTTTAACTTCTTTCTTTTGCTTGATTAAGTATTTCAGGAGGATTTCAAAGTCACCATCGCCAGTTAGAAAAATTCCCCGAGAGTACTTGGTGAAATCACGCATGGCATAAAAAGTTAAGTCAACATCGCAATTGGCCTTACGAACCTGGTGGCCATTTTCTTGCTTGAAAATCTTGACCGGTTTGAGAATTAGTTCGAAGCCAATTTTATCCAAAAGTTTATAAAATCCAACTTGCTTTTCGTTATTCTCGTCTTTACCGCCAAAATAGTAGATAATTTTGGCAGAATATCTTTCACGAAGATATTTATAGAGTTTTTTGAAATCAACTTTCCAACCTTCGTCGCGAGTCCCGTAAATGATATTAGAGGCATCGATAAAAACATAGGTTTTTGAAGTCACTTGATAAATTTATCACACCCGAAGGAAAGACGAAATACCCTGATGTATAATCGATCGTATGTCGTTTACTCTAATCATTTGGTTGGCTTCTTTTGTTTTTGGTTTGCAAACGATTGTTGGTAAATTAACAGCCAAGTATTCCCTATCAAATCCCTGGCAGTTAAATTTCTTTTGGACCACTTTTAATTCATTGCTGGTACTGATTATTTCACTGATTTTAGGGGAAGCAAGGATACCGGTTAATTTTTTCTCATTTGCTTTGGCGGGATTATTTTTGGCCATCGGAAACATGTTGTTGACTTATTCAATTTACAAATTAGACATAACGGTTATTTCCCCACTGTTTTCTTTAAGAACTGCTTTTACGGCAATTTTGGGGGCTTTGTTTCTGGGTGAAATATTTTCTTTGTTTGAATATTTATTAATTGGTGTAATTTTTCTGTCGGGAACATTAATAAAGGTAGATGAAAAATTTAGTTTGAAAAATTTTAAATTAAATGATTTGAAATATGGCATTGCTTGTATGTTATTTTTGGCGCTTTCCGGAGCCACCATAAAAATTGCGTCGGTGGAAGGAACTTACTGGAACAACATGCTATGGATCAATCTTTTTACTAGTTTATTTTTACTGACAACGATTCCGTTGTTTATCAAAGATCTAAAAAATACTCCGATCAAAAAATATGTTGGCGCTTTGGGTTATTCTTTGTCCGGAGGGTTTGGAAGGTTATTGATGTTTTTTGGTTTGGGCATAAACGCAACTATCACCACGGTGGTGATTTCTTTACCGCTAAGTATGTTGATTACTATTCCGTTGTCATATATTTTTCCGCGTCTTTTAGAAAAACATTCAACTGGGGTTTATCTCTACCGTCTCTTGTTGGCAACGATTATGATTGTCTGTTCGATAAAATTGAGTTTGAGATAAGAATTATTTTTGGTGATACCATATTTTATGAAAGAACCTGAAATGGTAGTGGTGAAAGCCGGTGAGCTTACCTTGGGATCGACCGCGGAAGAGATTAAGCAAATCGAAAAAGAATTTCCTGACTTTGAAACGAAATTACTG
>CAZSLG010000045.1:0-2952 GCA_964607745.1 uncultured Gammaproteobacteria bacterium
GAGGGATGACGCTTTTGTAAATAAATAAAATAAAAAACGGATAGCAAAATCAAAACCAGAAGAATGTAGACAAAGGTCATAGAAATCAAAACATGGTATAATAATTAATCTCGAAAGTCTCCATTTTTGGGATTGCCGCAAGGATAGAGACAGCCAACCAGAGCCTCTTTACAATGCTTATGTTGGATAGCCAAGCCAAGACAGCTTGGCTTATTTTATATCTCATGTATTTTTTTAAGCATTTTCGAGTAAATTTCTGGCATATTTGAATTGTTCAGATCTCTAATCATACCGCAAACCGAATCAGCGAGCCTAATGAGTGAGTTGGTCTTGTCGTCTAGACCGCGAAATTTACTGTATTTAATTTTAAATAATTTAATTTCCTTCTTTATTTTGTTTAAGGTTTTTTTGTCTATTTTATCGATAAAGATTTTTACGTCGATGTCTGATTCGGCCGAATATGACTTTATGGCTTTAACAATATGGGAAGCCACCAAAGAAACGTAATCTGATTTGTTGTGAAAACGGGAAAAATATATGGCCGATTCTTGAAAAATATTACGATCCAACAATTCCTTTATATATGATTCTCTTCGTTTGTTATTCGACTTGTACCATTTACTGTGTTTGTGGCTTTTTTCTTCAATGGCTTCAAGTTCATTCTCGATCAAATTTGCATCTTTGTTTTGACAGACAACCGTGCAAACGATGAATTCTTGCCAATTGGTTTCCTGGCCCGATTCATCGGTGTAAGTGCTTATTTTGATAATCACATATTCAGTATAAGACGAAGATAACCCGAAAGAAAATAGATCAAATGACTCTTGTTGTAACAGATGTGTATCATATGCTACAATTCCGGCATGTTCAAAGGTATTTTTGATACTTTTTGTGAAGATGGCTTACGGGCAGCTGGAGTGAACCATGGCCGATCTGATATCCATGGAATTATTAATAGAGGGCGTGCCGATTTCGCAAAAGCAGTGGCTGCTGAGTTTGAAAAAACGGATATATTAGCGGCAACAGGTGGGCATCTTATTCGGGGAAACAAAAAAACTGGAAAAATAACAATTGAACCAATACCGGAATAGAGAGTAAAATGAGTGAATGATTTTGGGAGTGAGTGAATTGTTGAAATTAGTCAAAGAAAAAAAGTTGGTGGAGGGGTTGTGTGAACGAGAGTTGACGAATCCGGAAGGGGCGGGATTTGACCTAAGACTCGGGAAAGTTTGGGAGATATCGGGAGAGGCTTTTTTGGGAATAAACGACAGAAAAACGGTTGAGGCACAACTGTTGATGGAATATAAAGAAGGTGAGAGCAGAATCTTTGAACTGAAACCGGGTCAACAAGTGCTGGTAACTGTTATCGAAAAAATAAATTTACCCAAAGATATTACGGTCAATTTTTGGTTGAGAAGTACTTTGTATCGAAATGGGGTGATAGTATCCGGTGGAAACGGCGCCCCGGGTTATAGCGGAGAAATAAGTTTTTCCCTATTTAACAGCGGTAAATGCCCGGTTAAGATTGAAATGGGAGCCAGAATAATTCATATGATTTTTTACGAAATAAAGGGAGAGGCAAATGTCTACAGAGGACAGTGGCAAGGTGGGAGGGTGGTAACTAAGAAAATAGAAAAACAGGTTTAAGATGTTTACGATATTTTCAGCAAATCTAAAGGCTTGGTAAAAAGATAATTTGGCTTAGCGGCAGTTAGGGGTACGCTGCCTTCGAAACCCCACAAAACAGCACCTGATTTTATACCGGTTTTTCGGGCAGCTTCAATATCGCGAGTTTCATCACCAAGATAAAGAACTTCTTGTTTATTGAAATTATGCTTTTTGACGATTTTATTTAACCCAATGTGTTTACCAAAATATGAAGAGTCTTCGGCGATTTCAGAAAAATATTTCTCAAGATGATATTTTTTAAGATAGCTAAAAATATTTTCTGATTTATTGGAACTAAAAACTATTAACATATATTTTTTCTCGAGTTCGGGCAATACGGCCGAGAGGCCTTTGACGGGAGGATTTTCGTTGAAGTTTTGATGGATTTTCTTTTTTATATCCAGATAAATAGAAAATAATTCTAATTTTGAAATTTTAATTTGTTTCATGAATTTTTTGACACCGGTTTGACGAAGATATTCAAGAGAATATTTGCTTATATCAATGTTTTTACGATTGAGATTTTCTGTTAATAAATTTAAAACTTGTGGTAAATTATCAACTATAGTACCGTCAAAATCGAATATTAAACATTTCATTTGAAGTAGTCATTAAATAAATAATGAAGGTGGTCGGGGTCGGAGCAGTCAGCAGAGGGGGAGAATTTGAATGAGGTGATTTTGGAATAGACATCTTTGATGACTGTTTCCATATCGATAATGGCCTCCGAAGTAATTTTAAAAGAGTGGCGGGCAAAAGAGCCATTGGCCTTGGTTTCAACAAAATCAATAGTGCCCGAGACTACAGAATAGCCAAACCCCAGGCTATGATCGGCTAAGATTTTGTAAAAAACCAATTGGCGAAAATAATCACCGTCGGGTTTGAGTTCTTTATATTTATTGTCAGGGTTGCCGGTTTTGAAATCAACAACATTGACATTTGTGCCGGAAAGAATTTCGATTTTATCGATTTTGCCGGTGATGGGAATAGAATCGATGTTCGCCAAATAAGGTTTAAAGTCGTGTTCAACTAAACATTTACCACCCAGTTCATTTTTATAATGTTGGTAATATGCGGTCAGCGCCTCGTGTCCCCTCTTTGACAAAGTGGCCAGATCAACAGGAGTTAGTAATTCCCGTGCTAAATTTTTATCGAAAATAACCAGTAACTCATCCAAAGATGGAAGTTTGGAAGTGGAATTTAAATAAGCCAGCGCGCCGTGGACACTGGTACCAAAAGAAAGGGCACTCGATTTGGATTTGGGAAGACGCAAGATAGTGTTAA
>CAZSLG010000045.1:3052-7215 GCA_964607745.1 uncultured Gammaproteobacteria bacterium
TAAGAAAGATAAATTTGATTCTGAGCCCGGGTAAGAGCCACATAAAAGAGACGCCGGTTTTCCTCAAGCTCTAAATCGATATTGGCGGTGAGAGGTTCGGAGCGAAGAACCCCTAAAGGGGGAGTAATTTTGTTAAGTCCCCGGGCCCCCTCCCAACGGGCGGCGAGGTTTTTAATCAAAAAGACATGCTCGAATTCCAAACCTTTGGCTTTGTGAACAGTTAAAAGCCGGATGCTTTGGGGGTTGTCGGATAAGAGTGGCGGGGAGATTAAAGAAAGATTGGAGTCGATGTAGACAAAGAGGCGGGCGACAATTTCGTCAAAAGAAAGAGGAATAGTGGAACGCTGAATTTTGAATTCGGAATAGAGACGATTCAATTGCTTGAGAGCTTCGATGTCCCGGTGACGGAGAATATATTTTAGATATTTAAAACGACGGATAACCAGATTAAATAATTTGTCGGGGGGTAAATTGGCTTTGAGTTTTTGAAGGCGGCCAAGCCGCCTTTCAAATTTGGTTAGACGGATTTTAAATTTAGAAGATATTTTTTCTGATTTTGGGTCGTGAAGGTAGTGGTAAAGAGAAAGAGAGGGAAAAGATAGAAAAGAAAAATTTAGAACTTTATTTTTTAGGATAGTATCGTCGGGACAGGATAAAAGCTTTAATAAATCGAGCAATTGAAGAATGAGAGGCTGCCCTAGAATATTAATGCCAAAATCTTTGACATATTTGATTTTGAGAGCAGAGAGAGCGGGTAGCAAATCGAAAATATCGGCGTTGTTACGAAATAGTACGGCAATTTTTTGAGGGGAAGTGCCGATATCAATTAATTTTTTAATTTTGGAGGCTACCCAATAATTTTCTTCAATTTGGGAATCGGCAGTATAAAGATTGATGGGATCTGAATCATAATCGCGGGTGGCAATTAAACTCTTATCAATGCCTTTAATTTGTTTAGCGATCCTATTTTCGTTGCGGTTAATAAGGGAGGTGGTGGAATCTAAAATGAGCCGGTGGGAGCGGTAATTGTTGCGTAAAATTATGGGTGGTGTAAGATATCTTTGGTAAAAAGAATAAACATTTTCGACCGAGGCCCCTTGAAAACGAAAGATGGACTGATCATCGTCGCCGACGACAAAAATATTGGGTGAGTCTTGCCCCGAACAAAAAAGGGTAATAATTTCGTTTTGAGAAGCCGAGGTGTCCTGAAACTCGTCAACCAAAATATATTGAAATTTCTCCTGATAGGAGGATAAAAGCGAGGGATTATTCTTGAAAGCATCAATAACCGAGAGAATCATGTCGTCAAAATCAAAACGGTGCCGAACAGAAAGTTCTTTTTGGTATCCCGGGAAAATTTCGGTTAGAGCCAAATGTTTGGGATGTTGAGAGGCGGTGTTTTCATAAAAGCCAATGAGGGTGGATTTTAAATCTTTGGCAGAAGCTAGATCTTTTAGTAATGAGGAGATTTTGGTTTGATAAGTTTGATTTAAATTTTTTAGGTGAATTATTTTTTCAATAATTGAGGCAATGGCGTCGAGGTTTTTGGGATAGGCGGTGATGGATTTCAACTGGTCGTAAAAGGGTTTAACAATTTCTAAAAAGGATTTTTCATCAGAAAGAAGGGAGAGAAAAAGCTCCGGGGAAATGTTTTCTTTTTTAAGAGATTCGATGGCGGAGATCAGAGATGACTGATAATAATAGGTGTCATTGGGAGTTTTGAGAGGTGAATCGGAGGGAAGGGCATCAATTAGGCGGCGGATGATCTGAATTTGCTCAATTTTATCAAGCGGTTCGGAATCAAGATTAAATTGGAAAAAATGCTCGGGGTGACTTCTAATGACTGACTGACAAAAAGCGTGAAAGGTGTTAATCCGAACCGAATTGGCGCTCGGGCCGATAAGAGACAGAAGACGGGAGCGCATGTTGAGGGCGGCGGAATCAGTAAAGGTTAAACAAAGGATGTTACTAGGGTTGACTTGGGTTTTATTTAAGATATTACCGATGCGTAGGGCAATTACCTGAGTCTTACCGGTGCCGGCGCCGGCAACAACCAGAACCGGTCCTTCGATAGTATCGACGGCTTTTTTCTGCTCGGGGTTGAGTTTTTGGTATTCGATGTCAAAAGAAGTTGCCACTACCCTATTTTAGCTTATTGGCAGAGATGCAGATAATTAGGTGGTGGTGACTTCGGTATTACAGCCGGGAGTTGGACAACGATAGGTTCCCATAGATTGTCTATATTGAGGAGGGGCAAACTGAAATCTAAGAGTCGCTCCATCGCTCATACAAATCAAAGATGAAGCATCTGGGAGACGAGAGTTATCTACACCTGGTTGGCCAGCAACAACTGAAGGGTTAAGTCGGGTTATACTTGATCCTCTTCGGATCGCTTCTGATAAAGATATTATACTCATGGGCAGATTATAACGCTGACAGCAATTTTTCCAAAATTTCTTTGGCGACTTGAGGATTGGCGGAACCGGAAGAGGCTTTCATCAATTGGCCGATTAAAAACCCAATACTTTGAGGATTTTTTTGGTAATCTTCAACTGCTTTGGGATTGTCGGCCAGAACTTTTTTGGCTAAGTCTTCAATGGCACCAGTATCGGAAACTTGAAATAAATTTTGGTCTTTGGCCAAAACTAAAGGGTCAGTGCCACTTTGATAAGATTCCAAAATTAAGAGTTTGATGGCCGAGGAAGATAATTCGGATTTTTTGTCAAAAAGATTTTTAAAAAAAACAGGGTTTATTTTTTCGATGGTAATGTCAGTGGTCTTTAAGGGACCAATGAGCAGGTTGGTGACAAATTTAGCAAAATCAGAGTCGGTTGAAGTACCTAATATTTTTTCAAAAATGGCCGAAAAGGCTGAATCTTCGGCTAAAAGAGAGACATCATAATCAGAGAGAGACAAGGCTTTATACTTGACAATTTTTTGTTCAGGTAGTTCAGGAAGGGTGGCGCGAATAGCGTCGATTTGTTCTTGAGTAAAAACAATCGGAGGAATATCGGGCTCGGGGAAATAGCGATAGTCAGCACTCCCCTCTTTTTCGCGTTGTAAAAAAGTAACTGATTTTTCGGCATCCCAACCACGGGTGGTTTTTTCACCATGTTCTTTGGTGATACTGTCTTTTTTGAACTGTTCCGTTTGACGGTCGATTTCAAACTGAATGGCGTTAAGAACGCCAGTCAAGGAGGCCACATTTTTAATTTCGACGAGAGGGGTGAAAGCATCGTCAATTTTTAAATTGACGGTGGGCTCACAGCGCATGGAGCCTTCTTCAATATTGGCCTCGGAAATACCAAGATAGCGGACGATTTGCTGGATTTTACCAAGATATTTTTTAGCTTCCTCCGGAGAGATGATATCCGGTTCGGAGACGATTTCGACCAGCGGTACTCCGGAGCGATTAAAATCTAGTAAGGTCTCATCACCAATATGCTGGGATTTACCGGTGTCTTCTTCCAAGTGGGCACGATTGATACGAATTAGCCTTCCATCTACATTTAGCTTACCATTAATAGCAAAAGGCTTTTGCAACTGAGTAATTTGATAACCCTTGGGAAGATCGGGATAGAAATAATTTTTGCGTTCAAAAAATGAATCTTGGTTTATTGAGCAACCTAGGGCTAAGCCAAGTTTAATGGTCCATTCACAAGCGACTTTGTTGGGAACCGGCAGAGCGCCGGGGAGACCAAGACAAACGGGACAAGTGTGGGTGTTTGGCTCCACATGAAAATGGGAGGCATCACAACCACAAAACATTTTGGATTTAGTTTTCAGTTCGATGTGGACTTCCAGGCCGATGATGGGGGTGATGGTCATAGTTTGGGTCGCTTAAGATGATAATCAGTATTGGATTCGAAAAGTTTGGCGAGTTGATAAACGAGATCTTCGCGCTTCTGTGGACAAATAATATCAAGACCAATAGGTAGGCCTAATTTATCAAAACCACAAGGGATAGAAATACCCGATAAACCGGCAATACTCGATGGTTCGAGCAACATATCCTGCAATTCTCCAAACATAGCCTGACCTTCGGTGGCACCCAAAGGCAGGGCGGTGCAGGGAGAAACCGGACCAATAACGGCATCAACTTTTTGAAAGAGACGGTCGAAATCCTGACAAAGGAGGGTACGAACTTTTTGGGCTTTGGTATA
>CAZSLG010000046.1:0-5076 GCA_964607745.1 uncultured Gammaproteobacteria bacterium
GGCCCGTCTTCTTCGCTGGCTGACCACTGTTGGCCGGTTTATTATTGTTTTTACCGAACTTATCGTCATTAGTGCCTTCCTTTCCCGTTTTTGGCTTGACCGGAAAAATTCGGATTTGTCGGAAGTTCTCCGTCAGCAAAAAGCCATCCTCAACAGTACTGCCGACTTTGAAAAAGAGTTTTCCTCTCTCCAAACCCGTCTTAAATTCATTAGTACCTTTTTTCAAAAGCAACCGGACTATCCGGGTACCATCAAAAGTTTGGTCAACACGGTTCCGGACGGGGTTTTCTTCCAAACTTTCAATTTAGGTCAAAGTGAAACTGACCCCTCCCGCCTCATCTCAGTCTTAAGTCTTTATACCTATCAGGAGGATTCAATTATCTCTTTTATCACCAATCTGACCCTCAATCCCGATATTGACTCTGTCAATGTTCGCCGGATTGAAAAAAAGGCCAAAGACAATAAATATTATGTCGATATTTCATTAACTTTTAAAAAAAATGATAAATCAAAATCTTTCAGTCAGCTCTAAACTAACCCCGCTTTTCGACTATATCAAAAAGAGCCAGGAAAGTCGTAAAATCCGGGAAACTGTCGAGTTGGCCGCTACCTTTATTCTCATTTCCTTTTTTCTTTTCTTTGCCATTCGTCCAACGGTCCTTACCATCTCGGCCCTTGTTGGTGAAATCAAATCCAAAGAACTTCTTTCCCGGGAAATGAAAAAGAAAATTTCGTCAGTTATTCTAGCCCAGGACCTTTTTTCTCAGGTTCAGGAAAGATATTCAGTGGTAGAATCCTGTCTTCCTGCTCTTCCCCATTTTTCTCAAGCCACCAGTCAAATCGAGGGCCTTCTAACCCAACGGTCAATTGAGTTTAGTAAGCTGGACTTTCAAATTAAAGAAAGCCAATATTTCTCCACCTCTATTGCTACCGCCTCTTCCTTTATCTCCGGTATTGATCTGGTTGCCTCTCTCCTTCAAAACCGACGGCTCTTGGAAATCCCCAGTCTTGGTTTTTCAGTGGACAAAGAATCAGCCAGTTCTCGTCAAGTGAGTCTTAACTTACCCTTAAACATTTATTATTGGAAAGATCAAAGCCGTGAAAAAAAATAAATATTCCCGTTATTTTCTAATATTGGCTGTTACCACCTTTTTAGCCATCTTTGTGTTAATTGCTCAAAAAAGCTACGATTCTTTAATGAAGGCCACCGTCGAGGCCAAAAAAAGTAACTTAATTGTTCCTATTGATCCCAATCTTGACCTGACCATCCTCGATCAAATCGAGAAACGAAAAGAGTTTTTACCTACCCCATGAAAGAAAAACATATTCCATCCATCTTCGGTCTTATTTTACTTCTGATCATCCTATTTTTAGGAATTAAATTATCTCTTTCCAAAACCACCCTTTTCTCCAGTGCCAGCGGTTCTTGCCTTCCTATCGGTGTTCAGATAACCAATCTTACCCACCATTCGCTTGATCTCTCTTTTACCACCTCTTCGTCTTGTCTTTCATTGTTGGAAATAAATTCTCGTCGTCTTCCTAATTTTCAAGAATCGTCTCTCACTCACTATTTTCGGGTTGACAATTTAAATCCCGGCACCGACTATTCTTACTCAATTTCCTCCGGGGGGAAGATTTATAAACTCCCTGATTATAAAGTCAAAACCGGATCCAAACCGGTTCTGGAAGCTCCGACTTCCAATTTAGCCTGGGGAAAAGTTGTCAAAGCTGATTTTACTCCCAGCCCCAACACTATCGTCTATTTATCAGTCAGCGGCGCCCTGCCTCTTTCGGCCATTACTGATTCCGGCGGGCAATGGCATATTTCCCTAGCCAATAGTTTTTCCGAATCTAAAAATTCTTGGTTTTCTCCTCCACCCTCTGTTCCTGAGGATTTAGTTGTCTATTCTCCCGATGGTATCCTGACCCAAATTAGCCACACCACCTCTCAAAACGACCCTGTTCCCGATATTATTGTTGGTCAAAATTATCTTTCCTCCCCACCTCCTCCGGATTCAGGTTTACTGCCGACCGGTCCATCTTCTCCTTCCGACACTAGACTGGAAGTAAGTAATCCCGCCGAAGCTGAAAATATTCACACCCTTCGTCCCGATATTTTTGGTGTCGGTCCAGCCTCTTCTCAACTCCAGATCAAACTTGAGTCTTTTCCGGTCTATGAAGATAGTGTCATTACCGCCCGCGACGGTTCCTGGAATTGGTCTCCTCCCCAAAATCTTAGTCCCGGCACCCACACCCTTACCGTTAGTTACCAAGACGCTGCCGGCTTGCTAAAAACAATCAAGCGTAGTTTCATAGTCGATGCCGCCAGTGGCAGTGACCCTCTTTCGTTTACTGCTACCCCTTCGGCTACCATTAGGCCTACTCCCACTCTCATTCCTACTGAAATCCCGACCCCCATTCCTACTATTCGCACCAGCAAGCCGTCCACTAAATCAGGTGTTCCGGTTACCGGCTCTATCCTTCCGGGACTAATGTTGGTTTTATTTTCCATTTTTGCCTTAATTCTCTCCTTGTTTTATTACCAGAAAAATGAAAAATAACCGCTACACCATTTTCACACTTATTTTTCTCAGCCTTTCTTTAATCGGTGGGGTCTATTTAAGTAAACAAAATCAGGACAACCGTAATCAGGCCACTGGTGGTTGTAATCACGATTCTGAATGTGGTCATACTCCTCAAAATTGTTGTTATTGTGCCAAAACCAGTGCCCACCCCGAAGGTCAATGTATTTGTGGTTGTACCCCCGGTCAACCGACTTTTGGGGTTACCGGAGCCCCCCAACCCACTGGATCAATTCCTAGCACCGACACTTATCCCGCTTGTAGCGGTAACCCCGGTCAACTTTCTTGCACTTCTTTAGGTGCTTCTGGTTGCAGTGGTTATCAATCTTGTCATGTCGGCACTAACTACGATAGTTGTGATCCACCCTTGGGAAATAATATGTGTCTTTATACTATCAGTGGTCAAAAGTGTATTTATGCTTGTCCAGCCACCATGCCTGCAGGTTATGCTCGTTGCCAATGTAGTAATGGTGTTTGGACTATTGGTGCTTTACCTGCCGGTGGCAAATGTGATCAACTTTGTGTTTGTACCGGTAACGTTTGCAATGATTGTTCACCCACCCCGGAGAAGCCCAAACCAACCCCTACCCCTCTTCCCACCAAAACTCCAACTCCCACAAAAACTCTCACCCCTACCTCAATCCCAACTTTTATTATCATCACCGACACCCCGGCACCAACTGTTACCAGTACTCCTCAACCAACTTCAACTTCTGTTCCCACCAATACCCCTACGTCCGTTCCTACCGCCACTCCTCGTCCCAGTTCCACACCTTGGCCCACCGTTACCCCTAGACCCATGGCGCAGGGTCCCTCGCCCACCAGAATAATCCTGCCTTCTGCCGGTTTTGAGTTCCCCTCTCAGGCCATGACCCTTTTAGGTGGTATTGTCACTCTTTTGGGCTTTTTGATATTATTGTAGTTGTGTTAGTTCTTCTTGAATCTCTCCGTCCCAGTCAGTGGATCAAAAACTTTTCTTTATTTGCCGCTGCTATTCTTAGTGGTAAATTTTTTGATTCGGTCACTTTTATTCAGAGCAGTTTTGCCTTTGTTAGTTTTTGTTTGCTTTCTTCATCTTCATACTTATTAAATGACTTGGTTGATGTTCGTCAAGATCGTCTTCACCCCAGTAAAAAAAATCGCCCTCTAGCCCGGGGTGATCTATCCCCGACAGTAGCGGTTATCGCTCTTCTTTCCCTGTTAGTCCTCGGTCTCTATTTTGCCGCCCAAATTACCTCTGCTTTTTTGTGGCTGGCCATATTTTTTATTACTCTTCAGTATCTTTATTCTTTCATTATCAAAAAGAAAGCCATTATCGACATTATCGGTATTGCTTTTTTCTTCATTCTCCGGGCCTTTGCCGGAGAAGTCGCTACGGGTTACCACCTTCCGATTTGGATAATGCTGACCGTTATTTTCTTGTCACTATTTATAGCCAGCGGCAAACGCCGCAGTGAAATTTTCACTGCCGGCAAACACATTCGTCAGGCTATGACCGGCTACAGTAAGTCTTTATTAAGTTTTTATATCACCATGTTTGCCGTTTCTACCCTGATTTGTTATGCCATGTTTACATTTTTGGCCGAACCGATTATTTTCGAAGGACCACTGCATCAGTTTCTTCTACAATATTTCCCCGATGCCTTAGGTAGAAAATGGTATATGGCTACTTTACTTCCGGTAATTTTTGGCATTATGCGCTATGGACAGATAATCTTTGAGATGCAGGCAGGAGAAAGACCGGAACAGATGATTACCACCGATATTCCTCTACTGTTTTCGGTTGTCACCTGGGGCCTGATGATGATGGGAATTCTCTATGTCATCTAAAAAGTGCTTAATTGTATTAACAATTTTGGCTCTCATCTCCCGTCTTGTCGGACTAGGTTGGGGACAGGGATATTTTTTTCACCCCGATGAAAACAATATGGCCACCGCTGTTTCCGGTCTATCACTGACAAATTTAAATCCCCATTTTTTTGCCTATGGCCAATTTCCTTTATATCTGGCCTTTTTTAGCCTATTTCCAATTACTGGCAACTACCCCTCGCTTTTTGCCTCTATTCTAGCGCTTCGTTTCTGGTCGGCTATTTTTTCACTTATTTATTTATTTTTTGCTTTCAAAATCGGTCAGACCCTTTTCAAAAAAAACTCTTCTTCTTTTATTTTTTTAATTCTCTTAATTTTTAGTCCGGGGTTAATCCAACTGGCGCACTTTGGCACCACCGAAAGCATTCTTTGTATAGTTTTCACAGCCAATCTTTATTTTTCAGTCAGGGTTCTTTCTCGCCCCCATCTTTCTGATTTTCTGCTAGCCGCTCTTTTTACTGGAATTGGCCTTAGTAGCAAAATCACTGCCGTTTTTTTTATTATTCCCATCTTTCTCGCTTCTGTTTTAAACAAAAAAATTCTCGGCTTTACTACTTATCTGTTTACTACTCTTCTACTTATCTTAATCCTTTCCCCTTTCAACTGGATTGATTTTAAAAGTTTT
>CAZSLG010000046.1:5086-6618 GCA_964607745.1 uncultured Gammaproteobacteria bacterium
TTGGCCTTAGTAGCAAAATTACAGCTATATTTTTCATCTTACCCTTATTTTTAGCTGCCATATTTACCAAGAAACTTTTATATTTTTTCACCTATCTTTTGATCTCCCTTTATTTATTTGTTTTGTTTTCGCCATACAACTGGATTGATTTTAAAAGTTTTTTCTCGACTATAAGTTATGAAACCGCCATTGCTACCGGTGCTACCTCGGTTTTTTACACCCGCCAGTTTCTGGGCACTACCCCCTACCTGTTTCAGTTTATAAAAATCTTTCCCTACACCTCCGGCTTGTTTATTTTTATTTTTTCTTTTATTGGATTTTTTTCTTTTGTCAAAAAGATTCCCAAAAATTTTAAAACCTGGTTTATTATTCTTTTTTCTTCCCTTGTTTATTTTCTCTATTTTGGTGCAGTTTTTACCAAATGGACCCGTTTTATGGCCCCGCTCTTTTTTGTCTTTCCTCTCTTTGCCACTCTATTTCTTGACCGTCTTAAAAACCTTCTCAAAATTATTTTAGTAATTTTATGTTGTCTTCCAGGTGTTGTCTTTTGGCTAAATTACCTCCGCCCCGATATCCGCCTTTTGGCTGCTGCCGACATCTCTCGTCGTCTTCCCCTGAATTCTTCTCTCCTTTCCGAAAGTGGCAATGTTTATCCGTTACCCTTGTCGGCCAATCTTAAAATTACTGATTTTAATTTTTACGATCTTGATAATAATCAATCCAACCAAAACCGCCTTAACAATTTGATTTCTGTTTCCGATTATATTTTGATTCCCAGTCGTCGGGTGTTTAAAAACCAAACTACCTCCCTCTTTCCCGACTCGGCCAGCTACTATCAAAAACTTTTCAACGGTGCTTTGGGCTTTCAACTAATTAAAACTTACCAGCCTCTTGGTTTATTTTTAAATCCCGAATCTGCCGAAGAAACTTATTCGGTTTTCGACCAACCCACTCTCCGCTTGTTTAAAAAAGTTTCCCATGAAAATTAAAAACAAAATCATTTTGCTTTTAATTGTTTTGCTGGCTTTCGGTCTCCGGATTTATGGTTTCAATTGGGATGGGGGATTTCATTTGCATCCGGATGAGCGCTTTCTAACCATGGTTGCTTCCGATATCAAATTACCCTCGTCGATATCACAATATTTTTCTACTGCCACTTCCCCCCTCAATCCCGGCAACTTACCCCAATATCAATTCTTTGTTTACGGCACCCTTCCTTTATTTTTAACTAAATTATTGGCAGTAATTTTTGGACTCAATGACTATTCTCATCTACATTTTGTCGGTCGGATTCTATCGGCTCTCCTTGATACCGGCAACGTTGTTGTCTTGTATTTGTTAACCAAAAAATTCCTCGCCCCATTTCTTTATGCTACCACCGTTTTACCTCTCCAACTGTCTCATTTTTTTGCCGTCGACACCTTTTTAACTTTCTTTATTTTTTTAACCTTTTATTTACTGACCAAAAAAAAATATGTATTCGGGGGTTTATCCTTCGGTCTGGCCATGAGTTGCAAAATCTCTGCTCTCTA